>NZ_JBSGJA010000001.1:0-121283 GCF_053605345.1 Amycolatopsis sp. NPDC003865
TGATGCTCCGTCCCCGCCGATGATCAGGTCGCCTTCCCAGTGACCAGGGATCGCGCGGTCGTCGGCCTCGGCGGGGCGGTCGCTGATCATCACCACCGGGGCGGTGAAGCGTGGCCGGCGTTGCTCACTGCTGCGGCGGGGTGTGCGCACGGTTCGACCGGTGCGCAACGCGGTGGTGAGCTCGCGGCGCAGTTCGCCTCGGCCTTGGACGTAGAGGGCCTGGTAGATGGTCTCGTGGGTCACGTGCAGCTCCGGCCGGTCGGGGTGATCGCGGCGCAGCCGCCGGCTGATCTGCTCCGGGCTGAACTTGTCCTCCAGCATGCCCTGCACCAGATCATGCAACTCGGGGCAGGCGGCGATCTTGCCCGTCTTGGGCCGCGGGCGGCGGGACTCGGCGCGGGCCTGGGCGGCATGCGGGCGGTAGTCGCCCGAGCCGGGATGGCTGTTGCGGGCCAGTTCCCGACTGATCGTGGACGGGCTGCGGCCCAGTTCGGCAGCGATAGCCCGCAGCGAGCGGCCCTCGCGTCGCAGATCCGCGATCACGATCCGCTCGTCCGCGCTCAGGAATCTGCCCACCGACGGCTCAGGCCGGGCGGAAGACTGTTGATCGGTCTCCCGCCCGGCCTTGGCCTGGCTTGCCCGTCCGGTCCGCCATCGGTGACCGGTCCGCCGGTTGATCCCGACGATCCGGCACGCCTGGGCTGTTCCCACACCTCGCGCCACAAGATCAAGATAGGCCTGGCGCTCGTCGCTCAGCTTCCTCGGACCTTGAGGCGAGCGATCCTCCCGGATCTCGAACACTGCAACCCCTGAACAGCTCAGGCATTGCAACCACCACTAGAACCCAAGCGGTGAGGGGGCCTTCTTCGTCGCGAGCGAACGGGTGAACCGGGCGTGCCGGGCTCAACCGCGAGGCGGAGCGGAGCGTTCCGGTGCCGGTGGAGCCACCGGGCTCCGCGACGAAGGGGAGAAACGATGCGCAACCTCGTTCGGATCGCCGCCGCGGCGGGCACCGCGGCCGCGCTGGTCTCGGCCACCGCCGGTGTGGCCTCGGCAGCGCCCGCCGGCTTCACCGTCAACGTCAACCACAGTTCCGGAACGCTGGCTACCGCCCTCAGCGGCAGCCTGAGCTGGTCCACGTCGCTGAAGACCGTCACCATCGGCGACACGAGCCTGTTCGTGAGGGCCGGCGAGTGCATCACGGTGACAGCCACCGGCTACCAGGGGTCCGCCAAGGTGACCGCCCCCTACGAGTTCCCCGGCTCGGGGCAGAAGGCCTGCGCGGACCAGGGCGTCAACGTGACCGGGTCGATCGGGACCCACGGCCTGAGCGCGACCGTGCCCGGCGGAGTCGAGCACGTCGTCATCCGGCTGACGGACGTCGACCACCAGATCAGCCACTACGCGAACTGCTACCGCACCGCGTCCGTCTGCCAGTACGGCTGATCCGGTCACCCGGTACCCTGGACGCTCCCGAGCGGAAGGGGTACCGGGCGCCGATGGCCGACAGGCTCGAGGAGTACCGCGGCAAACGCGGCCGGGACCGCACCCCCGAACCCTGGCCCGACGGCCCGCCGGAACCCGGGGGCAACGACCTCTTCGTCATCCAGGAGCACCACGCTTCCCGGCTGCACTGGGACTTCCGGCTGGAACGCGACGGCGTGCTCGTGTCCTGGGCCGTCCCGCGAGGGCTGCCGCTCGCCCCCGGGGTGAACCGGCTCGCGGTGCACACCGAAGACCACCCCATGGAGTACCTCACCTTCGAGGGCGAGATCCCCGCCGGCGAGTACGGCGGCGGCCGGATGACCGTGTGGGACACGGGGAAGTACGAAACCCTGCACTGGAACGACCACAAGGTCGAGGTCGTCTTCCACGGCGAGCGGGCGCGCGGCAAGTACCTCTTCCTCAACCGGCACAACGCCGACGACGACCGCGACTGGATGCTGCGGCGGCTCGACCCCGCCGAACCGGGGCACGAAGACGCCCCGGAATTCCTCGAACCGATGACGGCGGTCCCCGGCGAGCTGCCCGCCGATGACGACGACTGGGCCTACGAATTCGCCTGGGGCGGCCTGCGCACGATGCTGCTCGTCTCCGGCGGCCGCGTCACCGCGCACGACGACACCGGCGCCGACGTCACCGGCCGCTACCCCGACCTGCACAAGCTGGGCGAAGAGCTCGGGTCGACGGAAGTGCTGCTGGACGGCGAGGTCGTCGTGATCAAGGACGGCAAGCCCCACCCCCAGGGGCTCGAGGAGCGCCGCCGGGCCGACGGCAACGCGGCGAAGCGCCTCAAGGCGCACTGCCCGGTGTTCTACTTCGCCTGCGACGTCCTGCACCTCGACGGCAGGCCGACCCTGGACCTGCCCTACACCGAACGCCGGGAACTGCTGGACGGCCTGCCGGTGACCGACCGCCATTGGCAGGTCCCCCGCTACTTCGCCGGAGGCGGCGAAGACGTCCTCGGCGCCAGCCGCCAGCACGGCCTGCCCGGCGTGGTCGCCAAGCGGGCCGGCAGCCCCTACCGGCCCGGCTCCGGGGACTGGGTGTTCATCGCGAACTGAGCGGCTGAGCGGAACGGCGGTCAGTCGCCGCGGACGAGCACGACCACGCCCGCCACCACGACCACCGCGCCGGCGATCACGTTGCCGGTGAGCGCCGCGGCCGACGGCTGCGTCTCGGCGGCGGAGCGCAGCAGCCACGGCGAAAGCGCCGTCCACGCGCCCAGCACCGGGACGACCCAGCCGAGGAAACGCAGGCGCCGCGTCGCGGTGCGGGCGATCGCCAGCGCGACCAAGACCAACCCGACGACGGTGTTGCTCAGCGCGAGCACGCCCGCGCCGCCGAAGCCGGTGACCCAGGGGGCGAGCACGAGGTAGAGACCGGCGAGCAGGACGAAACCCGCGGCGGCGCCGATGACGGCGGTCCGCTGCTTGCCGGCCGGGGTGCTGTGCGAAGTCATTTCTTCACCTCCACCCCGGAGAGGTACCCCGTGGTAGCGGCCGGTAACCGGAGCCTGCCCGCAGCCCTCGGAACGGGCAGGCCCCGGCCGGGGCCGACCTCAGCAGCCGCAGGTGTAGTACGTGATGTCCCAGTGGTTGCCTTCGTCGCAGTAGAGGTTGCCCGAGCCGGCCTTCCACTGCGGGTAGCCGTCGCCGCGCAGGCCGATGTAGGAGAAGCTGTTCTTGATGTAGGAGTCGATGCAGCTGTTGTGCGAGATGTCCACCTTGTAGCCGTTCCAGTGGCTGTAGGTGCCGGACGCGTGCCCGGTCTCGGTCCCGCCGGTGATGTTGATCGCGCAGCCGCTCGCGCGCTTGAGGGTGATCACGCCGCTGACCGTGCTCTGGTTGATCTGCTCGTACGACGTGCAGGTCGAGTTGTAGCGGTCGGTGCAGCCCCCGCTCGACGAGTGCGTGACCCCGGCGGCGGACAGCTGCGACGCCGCCTGCGACTGGGTGAGCTTGGTGACCTCGACGCTCGCCGACGCGGTGCCGATGGTCGCGCAGACCACCGTCGCGGCCGTCGCGGTCAGTCCCACTGCCACGCGCGCGAGCATTCGTTGTCCCGGCATGCCTTGCCTCCTCGGGTACGACGATCCGAACGGCGGCAGCCAAATCGGGAGGGCCATAACTTCGCCAAACGCCCGCGCCGCGCACCGGGGCCGGCCCCGGTCAGGTCCTGATCTTCGTCAAGACTTCACGAGCGCGGTCCCGGGCCGGGGATTCACCGGTGACGGCGGTGAGCTCCCCCAGCGCGCGCAGCTCCCACAACGGGAAGCCGAGCTCGCGGAAGAGGCCGGCCGACGTCCGCAGGAGCCGCGCGGCCTCGGGGGCGGCCCCCTCGTCGGCGTGGGTCCGGCCGAGGCTGAGCAGGGTGTAGCCGGCGCCGCGGCGGTCGCGCAGCTCGCGGAACACGCCCATCGCGACGCGCAGGTGCCACCGCGCGCCCGCCGGATCGCCCGCGCGGCGGCGCGCTTCGGCGAGGCAGCGGTGGGTGTAGGCGGCGGCGTGCCGGTGCCCGATCTGCTCGAACAGCTCCAGCGACCGCGTCAGGAGGCGTTCGCCGTCACCCGGCTCGCCGGCCTCGGTGTGCAGCGCGCCCAGGCTGCGCAGGACGTGCGCCTCCCAGTGCCGCTCGCGGGTGCGGACGGCGCCGCCGAGCGCGCCGGTGAGCAGGTCGGCGGCCCGGTCGTAACCGCCGTGGCGGCGCAGGACGTCGGCGTAGCGCTTGGCGGCCTGGTCGTGCCCGCGGCCGTCGTCGCACTCGCTCGCCAGCAGCATGCTGGCTTCGAAGCTCTCGACCGCGCGCCGGACGTCCCCGACGTCCTCGGCCAGCGACCCCAGCTGCGCGGCCGCGGCGGCCTGCCCGTGGCGGTCGCCGCACGCGCGCAGCAGGCCGAGGGCCTCGACCAGCTCGGCTTCGGCGGCGCGGGGGTCACCGCTGTCGAGGTGGACGTCGGCGAGCGCGGCCAGCACCGCGCCGGTGCCCTGCGGGTCCTCGAGCTGCCGGAAGCGGGTTTCGGCCATGACGAAGTAGTTGCGGGCCTGCCGGCCGCGGCCGTGCTGCCAGTGCACCGAGCCGAGGTTGTAGAGCTTTTCGGCTTCCGCGCGCGGGTCCCGCCGCCGCCGGGCGGCGGCCAGCCCGAGCACCGACACCGCCCGGGCGGCGTGGCCGAGCCACGGCGTGCCGGCCAGCGCGGTGCAGGCGTCGGCGAGCCGTTCGGTGAGGTCGTGCCAGCCGTGCGCTCCGGCGAGCCGCGCGGCCGCGGCGAGGTGGGCGGTCTCTTCGGCCGCCCAGACCCCGGGAGCGGGCTTCGGCGCATCGGTCCGCGACAGGCCCCGGGCGTGCTCGGCGAAAGCAAGGGTGACTTCGCAGGCGCGGCGCAGGGCCGCGGGGTCGGGTTCCGGGGTTTCGGTGATGACGAGCCGCGTCAACGGCGGGACGGCCCAGCGGGTTCCGGTGCGGCCGGCCCGCCGGGAGAGCGGACCACGAGCTTCGTCTCCTCCGGTCTGTTCCACGGCAACGGACTCCGCCGCGTCCCGCTCCACCAGGTGCGTCGCCGCGAGCTCCTCGAGCCGCTCGCGGGCCTCCTCCACCGGACGGTCCAGCAGCGCCGCCGCGCACCAGTCCGGCACCGGTCCGTCGAACGCCGCCAGCGACCTCAGCAACGACCGGTCCGCCGGCGGCCGCTCCCGCAGGGCCGAAGTCACCGCCGCCCGGACCGAAAGGTCGCCCGTGGCCAGTTCGTCGAGCCGGCGGCGGTCGTCGGCCAAGCGGGTCGCCGGCTCGGCCACCCGCTGGTCCGGCCGCGCCGCGAGCTTCGCCCCCGCCACGCGGACCGCGAGCGCGAGCCCGGCACAGCACTCGAGAACCCGTTGCGCCGCCGCGGGTTCCGCACGCAGCCGCGCCTCCCCCACGATCGCCGCCAGCAGCGCCCAGGCGTCCTCTGTGGACAGACCGCCGACCGGGACCGGCCGCGCCCCGCACAGGCCGGGCAGCTCGCGGCGGGTGGTCACCAGCGTCGCGCACCCGGGCCCGCTCGGCAGCAGCGCCCGCACCTGCGCTTCGGACGTCACGTCCTCCAGCAGCACCAGCAGCCGCCGGTCGGCGGTGTAGCTGCGCCACACCCCGGTCAGGCCGGCGCGGTCGGCCAGCTCGGCCGGCGTGGCGCCGAGCAGGCGCAGGAACCCGGTGAGGACGGTGGCCGGCTCGGCGTCCCGCAGCGAGGCGGTCAGCTGACCGTCGGGGAAGCGGCGGCGCGTCCGCCACGCCGCCTGGACGGCCAGCGCCGACTTCCCGGCCCCGGCGGCCCCGTGCAGCACGACCGGTCCGGGGCCCCGCAGGGCCCGGACGGTGCCGGCGAGCTCGGCCACGCGGCCGGTGAAGTCGGGCACCGCCGGCGGGAGCTGGGCGGGCGGGCCCGGCGTCGTCCATTCGGTGCCGGCGATCCGGCGGTACACCGCGACGAGGTCGTCGCCCGGCCACACCCCCGCCTCCTCCCAGAGCGCCCGCCGCGTCCGGCGCAGCACCTCCAGCGCCGACTCGCGGTGGCCGACGGCGCCGAGCGCGGACGCGAGCCTGGCGGCGAAGCGCTCGTCGGCGGGCCGGGCCGCGACGACCGGGTCGAGCCGCTCGACGACCGCCCGGCCGTCGCCGTCGGCGAGCTCCAGCTCGACCAGCTGCAGCAGCGCCGCCGAGCGCCGGTCCTCCAGCCACAGCTTGTGCGCCTCCAGCAGCGGCCCGCCGGCGACGTCGGCGAACGCGTCGCCCCGCCAGCACGCCAGCGCCCGTTCGAGCGCGCGGCGGCGCTGCGCCCGGTCGTCGGCGCCCGCGGCCAGCAGGGCGAGGAAGTCGTCCGCGTCCAGCTCCCCCGGCTCGACGGCCAGCGCGTAGCCCCGCGGCCCGGACCGCAGGCGCTGCCCGGCCTCGGCGGCCCCCAGGCCGGGCGAGAGCGTCTTGCGCAGCTTCGACACGGTGACCTGCACGATCGCCGCGGCGCTCGACGGCGCGCCGTCCGGCCACAGCTCGTCGACCAGCGTGTCGCGGCCGACGAACTGGCCGGCGCGCGCGAGCAGCACGGCGAGCAGCCGCCGTGGCTGGGCCGCCGACGGCAGCGGCACGGAGGCGGTCAGCGGACCGAGGACCTGGAACCGCACGACTACACCCCACCCGCGAGATCACCTGATCGAGCGAGCTGAATCTAGCCGTGGCGATGCTGGGCTTTTCCCTCGATCACCCGGATGGCCGACGACGTTGGTTCAGGCGTTTGCCATCAGTTTGCCCAGCAGCTCCGGGTGATCGGCCAGCCCGGCCCGCAGCGTGTGCTCGCGCAGCGGTTTGAGGTCGCCGTAGGGCTGGTTCGCCCAGTCCAGACGGCCCTGCGGCGGCTCCGGGTCGTACTCGATGGCGAACTGGACGTTCGTCGCGACCTGCCGCCCGGCCAGCCGCTCCACGAGGTGCAGCGCGAGGTCGATGCCCGCCGACACGCCCGCCGCGGTGATCACCCGGCCGTCTTCGACCCAGCGCCGCGCGACCGGCGTCGCGCCCAGCCCGGCCAGCAGGTCCCGGAACATCCAGTGCGTCGTCGCCCGCTTGCCCTCGAGCAGGCCGGCGGCCCCGAGGACCATCGAGCCGGTGCAGACCGACGTCACCAGCTCGGCGCCGGCGGCCGCGGAGCGCAGCCAGGCGAGCAGGCGCTCGTCCGCCATCGCCCGCAGTGTCGGCACCGTGCCGCCCGGCACGAGCACCGCGTACGGCGAAGGCACTTCGTCGAACGTGTGGCTCGGCGCGACGCTCAGCGGCGTGTCGGTCCCGACGGTGTCCCTGGTGGCGCCCACGACGACGGTCCGGTAGCCGGCGTCCATCTGGGCCAGTGCGCTCAGCACCTGGAGCGGGCCCACGAGGTCCAGCGGCGTCAGGCCCGGGTAGACGACGAAGGCGAGGGTCTTCTGGTCAGCGGTCATGGCCCCACCCTGGCGGCGCCGTCCGGTTCGCCGGACGCCGATGTCCGAAATCCTGCGAACCGCGTCCGAAGGCCGGTCCGGCTGCTAGCGTGCGATCATGGCAGGTTCACCCAGACGGGTCACGATCGTCGGCTTCCCCGACGTCGAGCTGCTGGACGTCGCCTGCCCCGCCGACGTCTTCGACGCCGCCAACCGCCACGGGGCCCGCCCGCCCTACGAGATCCGGCTGGCCACGATCGACGGCCAGGCCATCCGCACGTGCTCCGGCCTGGTCCTGCAGCCCCACCTGCGGCTCGACCAGGTGGCGGCCGACCTCGACACGCTGGTCGTCGCCGGTGGCTGGGGCAGCACGACGGCGGCGTCCGACGAGCGCGTGCTCGCCCACATCCGGCGGCTGGCCCAGACGAGCCGGCGGGTGGCGTCGGTCTGCACCGGCGCGGAGGTGCTCGCCGCGGCGGGCCTGCTCAACGGCCGCCGCGCGACGACCCACTGGCGCTGGGCGGCGAAGCTGGCGGACGCCTACCCGGCGGTCACGGTCGATCCGGTGCCGCTCTACATCCAGCACGGGAACGTCTACACGGCCGCCGGGGTGACCAGCGGGCTCGACCTGACCATGGCACTGGTGGAGGCCGACCACGGGCCGACGCTGGCCCGCGAAGTCGCCCGGTCGCTGGTGACGTACCTGCAGCGGCCCGGCAACCAGGCCCAGGTGAGCCTGTTCCTGGCCGGCCCGCCGCCGGAGCACCGCGAGGTCCGCGACCTCACGGCGTACATCGCCGAGCACCTCGACGCCGACCTCGGCACCCCGGCGCTGGCCGTCCGGGCGGGCCTGAGCACCCGCCAGCTGACCCGGCTCTTCGACGCCCACCTCGGCACGACACCCGGCAAGTACGTCCGCACGGTCCGCACCGAGCACGCGGCGCGGATGCTGTCGGGCACCGACCTCCCGCTGGCGACGATCGCCCGCCGCTGCGGCTTCGGCTCGACGGAGACGTTGCGCCAGGCCTTCCTCGACCACTTCGACACCCCGCCGTCGGCGTACCGGCGCGTCCACGTCCGCCAGGCCTACGGCTGACGCACCGGGACGAACCGGACCCTCGGCGGCCCCTCGCGCGGGCGGTGCGATCCCGCTGTCAGGATGTCCGCGTGAACCGCCCCGACACCGACGACGACGCCACCGGCCCGATTCGCCGGATCACGGACGAGGTGTCCCCTTCGCCGGCACGAGGTACGTCCGGAACGCCCGGTGCGCCCCGGAAACCGGCTCGCCGGACCCCGCCGCCCGAGGGCGCGCGCCGCGCCGCGGACCCCGCTCGCCGCCGCGCCGACACCGGACCGCAGCGCGCCGCCCGGCGCGGGGACACCGGGCCGCAGCGGGTTTCCGCCGCGGTCAAGCCGCGTCCCGCCAAGAAACCCGAGCCCCAGCCCGAAACCGGCCACGGCCACGGGCACGGCCACGGGCCCGCCGCCCCGGCGTCGAAGCGCGTCAAGCTCCTGCTGATCTGGCTGCTCGCCCCGCTCGCGCTGGCGACGGTCGTCGGCATGATCGTGCTCTACCCCTGGGGCAAGCCGGATCCGACGAGCGTCGTCCCGCAGGGCACGCCCGTCGCCGCGGACATCACCGCGACCGCCACCGGCCCGTGCCTCGCCCAGGGGCAGGTCCAGGTCGGCGACCAGACGGACCCGAACGCCAAGCCCTGCCTGACCGTCGACCTCACGATGACCGACGGCCCGGCGAGCGGGAAGCAGCTGAAGCTGACCGTCCCGATCGAGCCGAGCACGCCGCGGTTCGCCGCGGGCGACGCCGTGGTGCTCGCCTACAACGGTGGCAACGCCGGCGACCCGGCCAGCTTCCAGCTCGTGGACTTCCAGCGCGGCACCCCGCTGCTGGTGCTCGCCGCGCTCTTCGCGGTCGCCGTGCTGGTGCTGGGCCGCTGGCAGGGCCTGGCCGCGCTCGTCGCGCTCGGCCTGTCCTTCGTCGTGATCGCGCTGTTCATCCTCCCCGCCATCCTGGCCGGGGAAAACCCGCTGGTCGTGGCCATCGCCGGGTCGGGCGCGATCATGTTCATCGCGCTCTACCTGACGCACGGGCTGTCGGCGAGAACGTCCGCGGCCGTCCTCGGCACGCTGGTCAGCCTGGCCCTCATCGGCGTCCTGTCGGCGATCTTCTCCGCCGCGGCCTCGCTGACGGGTCTCGACGACAGCACGTCGACGCTCATCGGGTCGCTCGGCCACGGCATCGACTCCCGCGGGCTCCTGCTGGCCGGCGTGGTGATCGGCGCGCTCGGTGTGCTCGACGACGTCACGGTCACCCAGACCAGCGCGGTCTGGGAGCTGCGGCGCGCGAACCCGGACCTGACCTGGCAGGAGCTGTACCGCTCGGGCCTGCGGATCGGCCGTGACCACGTCGGGTCGGCGGTCAACACGCTCGTGATGGCCTACGCCGGGGCCGCGCTGCCGGTGCTGCTGTACTCGTCGATCTCCGGGGTCGGGCTGGGCGCCCTGCTCGGCAGCGAAGAGATCGCGCAGGAGATCGTCCGGACGCTCGCGGGCAGCGTCGGCATCGTGGCGGCCGTCCCGGTGACCACGATCCTGGCCGCGCTGATCGCCTCCCGCGAGCCCGCCGGGTACCTCAGCAGCACCACGAAGGCCGTTCCGTCCCACCCGTAACACCGGCGCACCCCGGCCGAGCCCGACCTGCGCGAACGCGGTAGGAAGGCCTCAGCCGACCCGGGGAGGCGCCGTGTTCCTGTTCGCCGGACCGAGGTACCTCGTCCGCGGCGCGCTGCGGGTCGCCACGGCCACGGTCCAGGCCGTCGAGTCGCTGCCGCGCATCGCCGCCGCGCTGGAGGACGTCCGCGCCACCCTGCACCACGTCGAGCGCCTCGCCGCCTACATCGCGCAGGAGGTCCCGGAGCTCGTCTACCAGCTCGAGCAGCTGCGCGAGGCGGACGAGGAGCTCAGTCGAGAGTCGCCACGAACCGGCTGACCGCCTCCATCGTGAACCGCTGCACGTACTTGCCCGACGGCGCCACCGACGCCAGCCGGTAGAGCGGGCGGTCCGCCACGCCGGAGCCGCGCGCTTCGGCCTTCAGCTCGGCGACCAGCAGCTCGCCGAACACCAGGCCGTTCGCCTCGGTGTTGTTCATCAGCGCGTTCGCCAGCTTCCGCAGCTGCAGGATGCCCAGCTCGCGGCCGCCGGTGCCGGAGAACACCGCGAGGTCGACCTTCGCCACCTTGCCGCGCTGCCCGGCGTTGACCAGCAGGCTGACCGTGCGGGAGCCGCGGACGTCGCCGATCACCAGGTCGAGCCGCGTCGCGGCGGTCAGGTCGACGCGGCGCAGGCCCCACGTCCGCACGAGCAGCGTCGAGCCCTCCAGCCAGACGCGGCGGCGGATGCTGACGGCCATCACGTACAGCAGCGGCAGCGCGATCACCAGCGCCACGACCAGCCCGATCAGCGTGCCGCCGATCAGGCCGGCGACCCCGCCGAACGCGGCCGCGACGATCACCACGCCGATCAGGCCCGAGATCCCGCGGCGACGGCGGCCGCGCGGGTCCTCCTCGAACAGCGCCAGCCGCTCGGTGGTCTCTTCCGCCATGCTCAGGCCCCCGTCCCGGCGAGGAACGGGTTGCCCGCGCGTTCCCGCCCGATCGTCGTCGCCGGGCCGTGGCCCGGCAGCACCACCGTGTCGTCCGGCAGGCTCGTCAGCAGTTCGCGCACCGCCCCGGGGTCGGCGCCGCGGCCGACCGAGCCGGCGAACAGCGTGTCGCCGGTCAGCGCGATCCGGCCGCCCTCGGCCGTGGCCAGGCCCAGCACCACCGAGCCCGGGGTGTGCCCCGGCACCGGCCGGACGTCGATGTCCAGCCCGGCGAAGCCGCCGGACTCGAGCGGGACGCTGTCGCCGTCGTACAGCTGCGCGTCGGCCGGGTGCAGGTGCAGCGGCACCCCGTGCTCAGCCGACAGCGAAGCGGCCGAAGCGACGTGGTCCGCGTGGCCGTGGGTGGCCACGAAAGCCGCCGGGACCAGCCGGTGCTCGGCGAGCGCGGCGGTCAGC
The DNA here is from genome assembly GCF_053605345.1 of Amycolatopsis sp. NPDC003865. Taxonomy (NCBI): domain Bacteria; kingdom Bacillati; phylum Actinomycetota; class Actinomycetes; order Pseudonocardiales; family Pseudonocardiaceae; genus Amycolatopsis; species Amycolatopsis sp. NPDC003865. The sequence goes on from NZ_JBSGJA010000001.1 coordinate 11,522, forward strand.
GGGGCGGTCACCTCCTGCCCCGGATCCACGACCACGCAGGGCCCGCCGGCGGCCGCCGCCAGCAGGTAGCAGTTGGCCTGCAGCGGGCCGCTGCCGAACCCGACGACGAGCACCGAACGCCTCCCGGACATCCGCGCCGGATGGCGCCGATCACGATCGGGTTGAGACTAGCGGGCCCTGTACATGGTCCTCACAGGCTGTGCCCATACACTGCCGCTACCTCAGACGTGTGACACGAGCGGAAACCTGGAGGGTACGGGGTGGCGACCAACCAGCAGCGCCGCGAAGCTGCGAAGCGCAAGCTCGAGAGGCAGCTCGAGCGCCGATTGGAGCAGCAGAAGCGACGCAGGAGGATCGGCGCTGGTGTCGTCGGCGTGGCCGTGCTCGTCGTGGCGGGCGTGGTCGTGTGGATCGTGAGCGCCAACGGCGGTGACGCCACCGACACGGCGGCGTCGTCCTCGGCCGCCCCACCGCCGACCGACCTCCAGATCCCGACGCAGCGCACGGCGCTGCCGAAGCGGGCCACGGCGCTGCCGAACCCGACGACGTGCGACTTCAAGGCCGACACGACGGGCAAGGCGCCGAAGAAGGTGAACCTGCCCGACGGCAAGAACGTCCCGTCGACCGGCACGGTGAACGTGACGCTGAAGAGCACGGCGGGCGACATCCCGCTGACGCTCGACCGGGCGCTGGCGCCCTGCGCGGTGCAGAGCTTCGTCAGCCTGGCGAAGCAGAACTTCTACAACGACACCATGTGCCACCGGCTCGGCACCGAGGGCCTGCAGATGCTGCAGTGCGGTGACCCCTCGGCCACCGGCGACCCGACGCAGGACGGTCAGGGCGGCCCCGGCTACACGATGCCGGACGAGGCGTTCCCGGAGATCAAGTACGGCCGCGGCATCCTCGCGATGGCGAAGACGTCCGCCCCGAACTCCGGAGGCAGCCAGTTCTTCATGGTCTACGGCAACGCCGACGGCCTCCCGGCGGACTACTCGGTGTTCGGCAGCATCAGCGACGAGGGCCTGAAAGTCCTCGACGCCGTCGCCAAGGCCGGCATCGCGAACCCGAACCCGCAGGACGGCACCGGGGCGCCGACGAAGCAGGTGAAGTTCACGGGCGTCACCGTCCAGTAGTGACGGCGCGCATCGAGCTGAACGGGACCCGCTCGGCCCGGGCGCCTTCGTCGCGGGAATGACCTCCTACGGCCATTTCACTGCGATGCAGGTCCGGGACGGGCGGGTCCGCGGGCTCGTGATCTGCCGCAGGTGAAGTCGACCCCCGGGACGCGCGGTGAGGCTGCCCGCGCAGGCGTACGAAACCGTGCCGTGGGACGAGATCTGAACCGCACTCGCTCCGGCCCCGTGTAAAGGGGCAACACCGGGACCCGCCGGGGTCGCCGGGGAGAGGTGCCGACGATGGTCGCGAACCCCGCGGTGCGCCGCGTGCTCGGGCGAGCCGGGGCCGCCGGTGTCCTCTGCGCCGTGCTCGCCGGGGGTCCGGCGCTCGCGCAGACCCAGCCGCCTCCGCCGGCCGTCAAGTACTACGTCGTGCCGCACGCCGGCAACCCCGACGACATCACGCTGTTCAAGATCGCCGAGCGCGCTCTCGGTGACGGCACCCGGTTCCCCGAGATCTTCGAGCTGAACCGGGGGCGGCCGAGACCCGACGGGACGCCCTTCACCGACCCCACCGCCATCGAACCCGGCCAGGTGCTGCAGCTGCCCGACGACGCCCGGGACCCCGCCGTGCGGTTCGGGCCACTGCCGGGCACTCCCCCGGCGCCCGCTCCGAAAGCCGACCCCGTCGAAGAACCCTCCGGTCTCGGCGTCGGGCTCGCGTCGGCCGTCAGCGGCACCGGCGGACTGCTCACCGGCCTGATCGCCGGGCTCTGGTGGCGGCGCCGGCCGCGGCTCGTCCCGCCGCCGCCCTTCGAACCGGTCGATGACGCCGGGGCCGACGACGGTTCCGGCTCGGTCAGCGGGACCCTGCCGATCCCGGTGGTGCCCGAGGTCCTGCGGCCGGAGCCGATCACGACCGAGCTTTCGATCATCGTGCTCGACACGGCCGAAACCCAGGTGATCGCGGCCGTCCGGCCCGGCTCGCGGTTCCACTTCCGGCTCGGCGGGAAACCGGACTTCGCCGACGACGCCACCGTGCTGGTCGTCGACGGCGAAACCGAGCCCTGAGCTGAACGGATCAACCAGCGCCGGAACTCTGGCCTTCGGGGCGCCGGTGCCGCAATAGTCGAACGATGACCTCGGATCCGTTCGGGACGCTGCGCAAGACGCTCTGGATCGGTGGTGCCCCGTGGACGGGCAAGTCGACCGTCGCCCGGCTGCTGGCCGCGCGGCACGGGCTGACGACCTACCACCACGACGACCGGGCCCGGCCCGGTGCCGCGCCGGCCGACGACGTCCCGGCCGGTGACCAGCTGACCGCCGTGCTCGCCGAATTCCGGCAGCGGTTCGAGTGCGCGCTGGCCGATCTGCGCGCCCTGACCTCGCCGCGGCCGATCGTCGCCGAGGGGCGGGGCCTGCGCCCGGAACTGGTCGCCCCGCTCGTGGATTCGCCGAGCCGGATGGTCGTGCTGGTGCCGACCGAGCTGTTCCGCCAGCACCAGCTGCGCCACCGGCCGGACGAGCCGGCCATCCCGCGACAGCGCAGCCGCCTGACGCGCGACCGGATGCTCGCCGCGCAGGCCGTGCGCTCGGCCCGGGAGCTCGGCATCCGCGTCATCGAAATCGACGGGCGGCTCGACCCCGCCGGGGTGACCGACGTCGTCGCCGAGCACTTCCACGCCTACCTGGATGGCTGAGACCCAAACCGTCCGAAGTGGACGGTTTCAGCGGAAGGTGAACCGCGGCGGACGGCGCTCCAGGAACGCGGCGACGCCCTCCGCGTAGTCGACGCCGTGCAGGGCCTCGGAGCGGATCTCCTCGACCTCGGCGTCGGACGTCTCCTGGCCCGCGACGATCTTCTCGATGATCCGGTTCATCCCGCGGATCGACGCCTGCGAGCGCGAGCAGAGCGTCGCGGCGAACTCCCGCGTCGAGGCCTCCAGCGAGGCGGCCGGGAAGACGTCGTTGAGCAGGCCGATCTCGCGGGCGCGGCCCGCGGTGATCAGCTCGCCCGACAGCAGGAAGTACTTCGCGTGGGCCGGGCCGACCAGCGACACGAGCTGGCGCGTCGAGTCGAAGTGGTAGACGATGCCGAGCTTCGCCGGCGTGATCCCGAAGCGGGAGCCCTCGGCCGCGAAGCGGAAGTCGCAGGCCACCGAGATCTGGCAGCCGCCGCCGATGCAGTTGCCCTGGATCATCGCCACCGACGGCTTGCGCAGCGCGGTCAGCGCCGCCACCGCACCCTCGACCGCCTTGTCGTAGCTCGCCGCGCCCTCGGCAGTGGTGCGCAGCTCGCCGAACTCGCTGATGTCCGCGCCCGCCGAGAAGTGCTTCCCCGCCCCCGCGATCACCAGCACCTTCACCGCGGGGTCGGCGTCGACCTCGGCCACGACGTCCGGGATCGCCGACCACATGCCGTAGGTGATCGCGTTCATCTTCTCCGGGCGGGTCAGCGTGAGCCGGGCGACTTCGCCGTCGCGCGTCAGGTCGAATCCGTCGGTCATGGTTGGCACCTTAATCGCTCGCCCTGAGCGAAAACTGCGGTGTGTGACACGGTCGGGTGGCTAGCTTGGGCCCATGGCGACGATCGAGGTGGGCGGGACGGCGTTCGGCTACGACGAAGCGGGAGAGGGGCCCGCCGTCGTGCTGCTGCACGCCGCGATCGGCGACCGCCGGATGTGGGACGCCCAGTTCACCGCGCTCGCCGCCACGCACCGGGTGATCCGCTACGACCGCCGCGGCTTCGGCGAAACCGCCGACGGCCCCGGCGAGTACGCCCACTTCGAGGACCTGCTGGCCCTGCTCGACTCCCGGGGGATCGAGCAGGCCGCGCTGGTCGGGGCGTCGATGGGCGGGGCGTGCGCGCTGGACGCCGCCCTGGCCGCGCCGGAGCGGATCACCCGGCTCGCGCTGCTCGGCTCGGGCCTGACCGGGCACCCGTGGCCGGACCACATGCAACGGGACATCGCGCGGCTGACCACGGAAATACTCCCCGCCGGGCGGCTCGCCCAGTACGCCGCTCGCGAGATCGACGTCGACGAGACGGATGTGCGCGCGATGGCCGAGGCGAACATCCGCTACCTGGTCGCCGGGCCGGAGCGGGACGTCTCGGTCCTGCCGCCGGAAATGCTCGCGCTGGTGCGGGAAATGTGCGAGCAGGTCTACCGGCACGACTGGACCGCTCCACAGTGGACGGAGAAGATCCCGGACACCCGGCACCGGCTGGGCGAGATCACGACCCCCGCCACGGTGGTGATCGGGACGGCGGACGCCCGCGGGCTCGTCGAGCTGTCCCACCACCTCGCGGCGTCGCTGCCGAACGCGGAGCTCGTCGAACTCCCCGACACCGGCCACCTCCCGGGGATGGAACGGCCGGACGAGGTCACCGCGTTGCTGCGGAAAGTGCTCTGAGGCGGCGCTCAGGTGAAGATCTTCTGGACCTGGTCGGAGATCTTCGCGACCAGCTCGGAGAACTGGGCCAGCCCGCCCAGCAGGCCCTTGACCTTCTCCCAGCGGCTGCGCACCACCGCCGGCTCCGCCGCGTCGCCCGCGCGGAGGTCTTCCGCCAGGTCGGTGAGCGTGTCCTCCAGCACCTCCTGCTTCGCGAGATCCTTCCCGCGCACTTCGGCCGTCAGCCGCTCGACCAGCTGCAGCAGCGAGGAAACCGTCTCGTCGGCGCTGCCGCCTTCGATGCCGGTCTGGGTGATCCGGCCCGAGTTGTCCCCGCCGATGCTGACCTTGTTCGTGATCCGGTGTCCCATCAGGCCTCCGTTCCGGCATTGCGCGCGGTTGTCTTCGGCACGCGCGGCCGCGGGCCGCGCTGCCCGGTCTGGGTGATCGGGGCGCGGTTGTCGCCGGCGATGCTGATGTCGTTGTTGATCACGACCGCGGCCTGCTCGTCGAACTGCGCCGTCGAGAACCCGGCGTCGGCGAGCAGCTTGCCGATCGTCGGCAGCAGCCTGCTTCCGATGATCTTCTCGTAGCGTTCGACGTCGACGAGCTGGAAGTAGTCGGCGAACAGGTTCACCGCCGCGAGTTCGCGCAGGGTGCTCGACGCGCCGTAGCGCTCCGGGTCGAGGACGCCGGCCTCGCGCTTCGGCTGGCGGATCCACGACGCCAGGTTCGCGATCCGGCCCGGCAGGCTCGCCGGCAGCTCCAGCCAGGCGAGCAGCCCCTGCCCGAACGGGCGCAGCGACTCCTGCCGCATCTTGTCCACGACCCGGTACTCGGCCTTGATCGGCGGCAGCATGAACGGCGTCCACTCGACGTAGAGCGTCGTGTCGTCCACCGCCACGTGCAGGAACGTCGTGAGCACCAGATCCCGGTCCCAGGTCTCCACCTGGAAGCACAGGTAGTAGCGCGCCCACTCCTTCGGCTCGCGCCGGATCCGTTCGACGTCGGCTTCGGTCAGCCGGGTGTGCGGCGGGTACTCGATGTCCGGCAGGAAGGACGCGGCCTCGGCGTCGGTGAGGTGGTCGATGAGCTCGGCCGCCGGGGTGAACACGGCGTCGGTCACGGTCAGCCCGCCCAGCCGCCGGTCCGGCGACAGCGCGGCCGACTCCCGCAGGTTCGCGATCGCCCCGCGGATCTCCTCGTACAACGTCTCGGTGGTCAGCTCCCGCCGCGTCTCCGGGTCGCTTTCGTCGTCGTCGAGCCGCTCCAGCGGGATCGCCATCGACCAGGCGTCCCGGCGGAAACCCGCGCCCACGAACGGTTTGTAGCCGCGGTACACCACCAGCGGCGCGCCCGGCGCCCCGGCGAACTCGTCACCCCGCTGGTAGCGGCCGAGCTGCGCGCGGAAGTCTTCGGTGAACAACCCGGAGAGGCTGCCGGTGTCGGGGGACGGCGGGGCGAAGCGCTTGAAGCGCGTCGTCAGCAGGTTCCACAGCGACCAGCGCTCGAAGGTGACGACCATGAGCACGACCACGGCCAGCACGATGCCGAGGACGACCCGGGCGGTGTCGTCGCCCGAGGAGTCGCCGAAGTCGATGTCCTCGGCGTAGCGCGACGAATACGAGCTCCGGGAGTCGAAGATCTCGTCCGAGTAGAGCAGCAGCAGCCACGCGACCACGGCGGCGGCGAGGAGCAGCGCGATCGTCCGGGGGTTGAACACGCGGTCGTTCGCGGTCGCGTTCTTCCCGCTCCGCGCCACGAGCAGGATGACCGACAGCACGATCCAGCCGTACAGCAGCGGGTTGTCCCACGACAACCCGATGACGACGGCCATCAGCCCGACCAGCAGGCCGTCGTAGTTCTTGCGGCGTGCCCGCGCCCGCACCGCCTCGGTCAGCACGCGGCCGGCGTCGAGGCCCGGTGACGGCGGGACCGGCCGGGTCGGCTCGACGAGGAACTCGGTGATCGCCTCTTTGCTGTAGCGGGGATCGAGGTACGAAGCCGCACACAGGTAGCGCGTGGTGTCGTCGGACATGCTGCCCCCTCGGCTCGGCCGCCCTGCAATTTGCGGACCGTAGCATGCAGTCGCAAAAACCGGCACCGCAATTCCGGGCGAAACCGGCACGGCCGTTTCCCGCGCGCGGAATGGTCAGGAAAGCAGCTTCGCCGTCAGTTCGCCCCGGCTCCGCACGTCCGCCTTGCCAAACACCGACTTGAGGTGGTCCTGCACCGTGTGGGCCGAGATGCCGAGCCGCTCCGCGATGTCCACTGTGGACCGGCCGGCCAGCACCTCGCGGCAGACGTCGCGCTCGCGGGCGGTCAGGCCGTAGGCCGCCAGCCGCACGCTCAGCAGCTCGGCCCCCGACGCGCGGCCGACCGTCACCACCGTCTCGTCGGCGTCCTCGGCGACCAACCTGCTGGCGTGCAACACGATCCAGCCGCCGCGGGCGTCGCGGACCCGGGCGCGGAACGTGCCGGACGACGCCGCCCGCGCACCGGTGACCACCGCCCGCAGCAGCACCGCGAACCGGCCGGGCGCGATTTCGTCCAGTTCGGACCGCCACGCCGCGGCCGCCGCGGTGGCCGCCCGCTGCCTGCCGTCCGGGCCGGCGACGACGATCGCCGCGTCCGCCCGCTCCCCCGTGTCGCGCGTGCGCGCGGCCACCCGCGTCGCGGCCGCCACGGCCGGCGCGATCGCCGTCAGGAACTCGACTTCGCGGTCGCTGAACTCGCCCCGCCGCACCAGGCCCGCCGCGCCCCACGACGTCCCGTCGACGCGGAACACCGCGCGCAGCTCGTGGCCGAGGCCCAGGGGCCGCCAGACGTCGTTGAGCCGGCCGCTGCGTTCGACGTCCCGGTGCGGCAGGTCCGAGAGCCGGGCCACCGGCACCGGGCGCGCGGCCAGCTCGGCGAAGGTGTGCGGCTGGGCGCCGTCGTACTCGTACGTCGCCAGCAGCGGCTCGAACTCACCGGGGATCCGGGCGCGCCCGCTGGTCATCGAGCTGATCACCGCGGTGTCCGGGTCCAGCGACGCCCAGCAGGTCAGCTCGGTGGGCACCACCCGCTCGACCAGCTCGATGGCGGCGGCGTGCAGCTCGGCGACCCCGAGGCCCGCCGTCGCGAGTGCGGCGATGTCGCGCCGCGCGCCCTGCGCCCGACCCTCCCACATGGAGGCAGTATGCGCCGCGGACCGCCGGCGCGGGTATCCCACATTCACGGGATGTCCCCCGGCCACAGCGGCGCCCAGCATCGGTGGCATGACCCACTTCAGCGCACCGGGCGAAGGCCCGGAATTCGATTCGAAGGACGCCCTGATCACCGTCAAGGTCGGCGCCGAGCACACCGGCGGGGCCTACGAGCTGTTCGAGGTCGACGCGCCCCGCGGGCCGTCGGTCCCGCCGCACGCCGAGCCCTGGGCGAAGAGCTTCTACGTGCTGCACGGCCGCATCACGGTCTACGTCGACGGCGAGCTGCACGACCTCGGGCCCGGCGCGTCGATCAGCATCCCGGCGGGCGCGGTCAACACCTTCACCGTGCACACGCCGTCGGCGAAGTTCCTCGCGGTCAGCCTGACCGACGCGATGGGCCGCTTCTTCCGCGACGTCGACCAGGCACCGGCGGAGCGGATCCCGGAGGTCGCGAGCCGGCACGGCGTCGAGCTGGTGCGGCCGTGAACGCCGTGGTCCAGGTCTTCGCCGGGATCGCCGCGCTGGTGCACCTGCTCGCGTTCACGTGGGAGGTCGTACTGTTCGAACGGCCGGGCGTGCACGAGGGCATCTTCAAGATCCCCACGGCGAACCTGCCCGCCACCCGGCTGTGGTCGTTCAACGTCGGCTTCTACAACCTGTTCCTGGCCGCCGGGCCGGTGGCCGGGCTGGTCCTGCTGCACACCGGTCAGGCCGGGGCCGGGCGTGCGCTGGTGCTCTACGCCTGCGCGTACATGGCCCTGGCCGGGATCGCCCTCGGCGTGTCCGACCTGCTCGCCCTCAGCCGGCCGCGCGGCGCGGGCCGGGGCGGTGCCCTCGCGCAGGCGGTGCCGCCACTGGTCGCCCTGGTCGCGGCACTGTTCTAACCGGACTCGAGCAGCTGCTCGCTCCACGCCCGGATCGCCGCGGCTTGCTCGGGCGTGAGCCGGTCGAGGGCCAGCCGCCGGATGTTGGCGCCGTGCGCCCGGGTGGCGCGCTCCGCCGTCCGGCGGCCCTCCTCGGTCGGCTCGATCCCGGTGCGCCGTCCGGTGGCGCCGTCCTCGGTCCGCGCCACCAGGCCGCGGTGCTCCATCCGCGTCAGCAGGTGGGCGACGCGGCTCTTCTCCCAGTCGAGCGCGTCGGCGAGCTCGCCGACGCGCATCGGCCGGTCCAGTGTCACGAGCACGCTGAACTCGGCCTTCGAGATGCCGCAGTCGCGCTGCAGCCCGCGGTCGAGTTCGCGGACGAGCAGCCGGTGGGCGCGCATCCAGGTGTCCCAGAACTCCCACTCCGCCGGCTCCAACATGGGAGTAGCATACAGAGTTGACGCGTCAACTCTTGGAGGAGACCGATGAAAACACTGCTGCGCGGCGGCATGGTGGTCAGCATGGACCCGGCGCTCGGGGACCTTCCCCGTGGCGACGTGCTCATCGAGGACGGCCGGATCGCCGCGGTCGGCGCCACGCTCGACGTCGACGCCGAGATCGTCGACGCGACGGGGAAGATCGTGCTGCCCGGGTTCGTCGACACCCACCGCCACACCTGGCAGACGGCGTTCCGCGGCCTCGGCGCGGACTGGACGTTCGACCAGTACCGCGCCGCCGCGCACGGCAAGCTCAAACCGCACTACCGGCCCGAGGACGTCTACCTGGGCAACCTCCTCGGGCGCCTGGAGGCCCTGAACTCCGGCGTCACGACCATGCTCGACTGGTTCCACTGCGCCCTCCACCCGGAGAACGCCGACGCCGCGATCGCCGGGCTGCAGGACGCACCCGGCCACTCGATCTTCTGCTACGGCGCCGACGGGCCGGACATCGCACCGGAGATCCGGCGGGTGCGAAAGCTGCTGCCCGGCGATGACATGGCACTCGGCCTGCGCGGTCCGGTGGTGTCCACAATGGACGAGACCGCCGCGGATGTCGCGCTGGCGCGGGAACTCGGGCTGCCGGTGAGCGTGCACGTCCACGGCACCGGCGGCTGGCGGCACGGCGACCGTCCGATCGAGGGCATGCGCGCGCGGGGCCTGCTCGACGACCGCACGACCATCGTGCACGGCAACGGCCTCTCCGACGACCAGCTGGCCATGCTCGCTGACGCCGGTTCCTCGGTGTCGGTCAGCCCGGACGTCGAGCTGAAGATGGGCTTCGAGCCGCTGATCACCGGCCGGGCGCTGGCCGCCGGGTTGCGCCCGTCACTGTCGGTCGACGACTGCCTGTCCGCCGGCGGTGACCTGTTCGGCGCCATGCGCACGGCACTGGCCGTCGACTGGGGCCTTACGACGCGGATCGTCCTCGAGTGCGCCACGGTGAACGGCGCCCGGACCTGCGGGCGCGACACCGGCAGCCTCAGCCCCGGCAAGGACGCCGACCTGGTCCTGCTGGACGCCGAGGACCTCTCGGTGTTCCCCGTCGGCGACCCGGTCCGCACCATCGTCAGCGCCGGTCACCCCGGGCTGGTGGACAGCGTTTACGTCGCCGGGAAGGCGGTCAAACGGCACGGGCGCCTGCTCGGCGTCGACCTACCGCCGTTGCGCGCGCGGCTCCTGGAGTCGCGCGAGCGGATCGCCGGCGTCTCCGGGATCGGTCAGGAAGCCGAAGTCACGCGGTAGACGTCGTAGACGCCCTCTACGCCGCGGACCACCTTGAGGACGTGGCCGAGGTGCTTGGGGTCGCCCATCTCGAACGAGAACCGGCTGACCGCGACCCGGTCGCGGGACGTGGTCACCGACGCCGAGAGGATGTTGACCTTCTCGTCCGCCAGCACCTTGGTCACGTCCGACAGCAGGCGGTGCCGGTCGAGCGCCTCGACCTGGATGGCCACCAGGAACACCGAGGACGCCGAAGGCGCCCACTCGACCTCCACCAGCCGCTCGGGCTGGGACTGCAGGTCACCGGCGTTCGTGCAGTCGGTGCGGTGCACCGAAACGCCGCCGCCGCGGGTGACGAACCCGAGGATCTCGTCGCCCGGCACCGGGGTGCAGCACCGCGCGAGCTTCGCCCAGACGTCGCTGGCGCCCTTGACGACGACGCCGACGTCGTTGGAACCCCGGCGCCGGGTGACCGTGGACGGCGTGGCCCGCTCGGCGAGCTCCTCCTCCGCCGCGTCGACCCCGCCGATCAGCGCGACCAGCCGCTGCACGACGTGCTTCGCGCTCGTGTGGCCCTCGCCGACCGCCGCGTAGAGCGAGGAGATGTCGGCGTGACGCAGCTCGGTGGCGACCGCGCCCATCGACTCCGCGGAGACGAGCCGCTGGATCGGCAGGCCGACCTTGCGGATCTCCTTGGTGATGGCTTCCTTGCCGCCTTCGATCGCCTCGTCGCGGCGTTCCTTGGCGAACCACTGCCGGATCTTCGCGCGCGCCTTCGGCGAGCCGGCGAACTGCAGCCAGTCGCGCGACGGCCCCGCGTTCTCCGCCTTCGACGTGAAGATCTCGACGACTTCGCCGTTCTCCAGCTTGCGTTCGAGCGCGACCAGGCGGCCGTTGACGCGGGCGCCGATGCAGCGGTGCCCGACCTCGGTGTGCACGGCGTAGGCGAAGTCCACCGGCGTCGAGTCCACCGGCAGCGTGATGACGTCGCCCTTGGGCGTGAACACGAAGATCTCGCGGGAGGCCAGCTCGTAGCGCAGCGACTCGAGAAAGTCGCCCGGGTCCGCCGCTTCCCGCTGCCAGTCGAGGAGCTGGCGCATCCACGCCATCTCGTCGACGTCCATGGCGTTGCCGGTGTGCGTGCCCTTGGTTTCCTTGTAGCGCCAGTGCGCGGCGATGCCGTACTCGGCGGTGCGGTGCATCTCGTAGGTGCGGATCTGCACCTCGAGGGGCTTGCCGTCCGGGCCGATCACGGTGGTGTGCAGCGACTGGTAGACGCCGAAGCGCGGCTGCGCGATGTAGTCCTTGAACCGCCCGGGCACCGGCTGCCACAGCGCGTGCACGACACCCATCGCGGCGTAGCAGTCGCGGACGTCCTCGACGAGGATCCGGACGCCGACCAGGTCGTGGATGTCGTCCAGGTCGCGGCCGCGGACGATCATCTTCTGGTGGATCGAGTAGTAGTGCTTCGGCCGGCCCTCGACCTTCGCGGTGATCCGCGACGACACGAGGTTGCTGGTCAGGTCCGTGATCACCGACCGCAGGTAGATGTCACGCGAGGGCGCGCGGTCGGCGACCAGGCGCACGATCTCGTCGTACTTCTTGGGCTGCAGGATCGCGAACGCGAGGTCCTCCAGCTCCCACTTGACCGTGGCCATGCCGAGCCGGTGCGCGAGCGGGGCGAGGACTTCGAGCGTCTCGCGGGCCTTGCGGGCCTGCTTCTCGGGCGGCAGGAAGCGCATGGTGCGCATGTTGTGCAGCCGGTCGGCGAGCTTGATGACCAGGACGCGGGGGTCCTTGGCCATCGCGATGACCATCTTGCGGATGGTCTCGGCCTCGGCGGAGGTGCCAAGCTTGACCTTGTCCAGCTTCGTGACGCCGTCGACGAGTTCGGCGACCTTCTCGCCGAAGTCGGCTTTCAGGCTCTCGACCGCGTAGCCGGTGTCCTCGACCGTGTCGTGCAACAGGGCCGCGACCAGGGTCGTGGTGTCCATGCCCAGCTCGGCGAGGATGGTGGCGACGGCGAGCGGGTGGGTGATGTACGGGTCGCCGGACTTGCGCCGCTGGTTCCGGTGCAGTTCCTCGGCGACGTCGTAGGCGCGCTGGAGCAGCCCGAGATCGGCGTTGGGGTGCAGCTCCCGGTGGATGACGGCGAGCGGTTCGAGGACCTGCTTGACCGGGGCGGCGCGTTGCGCGGTGATCCGCCGGGCGAGCCGCGCGCGGACCCGCCGGGTCGCGGACGGGTTCGGCGCCGCGCCGTTCGGCCTCGGCGGCTGGGCCGCCGCCTGCCCGTTCTGCTGGGCGCCCTCTTTCGCGGGCACCGCGGCGTCGAGCTCCTGGCTCACCCGCACCTCCTGCTGCTCGTGCGGCCGTTCGAACCACCAGGGTAGCCGTTGCGCCTCGCGGCCCTCTCGGGTGCGCCCGTTCAGGGGGATGTGGGGCCTGTCACCTGCGGCATTACCGCGCGGATTCACTGAGCGGATAAGGCCCACCACCCCGACGCCCGATTGTGACTACGGCCGGCAGTACCGCGTCAAGGCGGGAAAGCGTGCCTTGACCCGGCACTGCCGGCCGTGTTGGGGCTTCGGATCGGGGTTGCGGGGAGCCCTGGGTGGCGTGCGGTGCGGGTTGAGTGCCGGGCCCGCCTTGAGCCCCGCTCCGACGACCCGGCCTTGGCAGCCCTCTCAGCAGGTCTTGAGCGCGTGGACCTTGCGGCCGCCGAGCACCTCGCGGCCGCCCAGCGCGCCCAGTTCCAGGACCACCGACACGCCTTCGACCACCGCTCCCGCGTCCTCCAGGAGCTTGCCCGTCGCCGCGACCGTGCCGCCCGTCGCGAGGACGTCGTCCAGGATCGCGATGCGCTGGCCGGGCTTCACCACGCCCGCGGGCAGCTCGACCGTCGCCGTGCCGTACTCCAGGGCGTAGTCCACCCGGCCCGCCACCTGCGGCAGCTTGCCCGGCTTGCGGATCAGCACCACGCCGAGGCCGCGGGCGTACCCGACGGCCGCGGCGAGGAGGAACCCGCGGGCTTCGACACCCGCGAGCGCCTCGACACCGGGCGCCAGCGTCTCCGCCAGCGCGTCGGTCACCGCCTTGAACGCACCCGCGTCCGCGAAGAGCGGGCTCAGGTCGCGGAACAGCACGCCGGGCTCGGGGAAGTCCGGCACCTCGGCGATCAGGCCGAGGGCGTCGCTCAGCTCCACGTCAGCGCTTCCGCTTTCCGGCCGGCTTGCCCTGCGGACGCTGCTTCTGGATCCGGGCGGGGACGCTGGCCGCGGCCGCGTACGCCTTCTCCTTGCGCAGCTCCTTGGCCAGCGCGTCGTCGTCCCCGGCGTCGAAGTCCTCTTCGCCCGCCGCCTTGCGCTCCTGGGTGACGCGGCGCTGGCGGACCCGCTCGGCCTGCTGCGCGTACTTCGGGTCGCGCATCTTGAAGTCGACCAGCAGCGGCGTCGCCAGCGCGACCGACGACAGGACGCCGACCAACGTACCGGTGAGCTGCACCAGCGCGAGGTCCTGCAGCGTGCCCGAGCCGAGCAGGACGTACCCGACGATCAGCAGGCCCAGGATCGGCAGCAGCGCGATGAACGCCGTGTTGAACGACCGCATCAGGGTCTGGTTGAGCGCCAGGTTGGCGGCCTCGCCGTAGGTGCGGCGGGTCAGCCCGAGCAGGCCGCGCGTGTTCTCGCGGACCTTGTCGAACACCACCACCGTGTCGTACAGCGAGAACCCGAGGATCGTCAGCAGGCCGATCACGGTCGCCGGGGTGACCTCGAAGCCGATCAGCGAGTACACACCGGCGGTGACCAGGATGTCGTGCAGCAGCGAGACGAGCGCCGCCGCGGCCATCCGCAGGTCGAAGTAGATCGCCAGGAAGATGACCACCGCGACGAGGAACACGCCGAGCGCGATCAGCGCCTTCTGCGAGATCTCACCGCCCCAGGACGCGCTCACCGCGCTGTCGCTGATCGCCTGCACGCTGGGCTGGCCGTTGCTGCCCTTCGGGCCCAGGTCCTGGAACAGGCCCTGCTTGACCTTCGCGACGTCGGCCGCGTTCAGCGTGTCCGTGCGGATCTGGATGGTCGACGCCGCACCGGTGCCGACCTTCTGCGCCTCGGCCGCCGGGCGGCCGAGCGCCTTCTCGAACGAATCCTTGGCCTGCTGCTCGGTGATCACGCCGTGCGTGCCGTTGGCCGGCATCTGGATCTGCGTGCCGCCCTCGAACTCGATGCCGAGGTTGAACCCGCGGATGATCATCGACGCGAGGCAGACCAGCACCAGCGCGCCGAAGAAGACGTACCAGCGCTTGCGCTTGCCGACGACGTCGAACGCGCCCGTGCCGACGTAGAGCCGGTGGAAGACGCTTTCCTTCTTGCCGGGCTTGGCGGGCGCCTTCGCGTTGCCTTCGGCGTCCGTGCCCAGTTCCTCGACCCCCACGTCAGGCCTCCTTCACGTTCGCGCGGCCGACCGAGGTCGACTTCTTACGCTGCGAACCCACTTGCTGCACGGCGCCGAGACCCAGGTGCCTCGGATTGGACAGGAACGCGTTCTTGGACGTGGACACCATGGCCACCAGCGGGTGCGTCACCAGGTACACGACCACCAGGTCGAGCACCGTGGACATGCCGAGGGTGAACGCGAAGCCCTGGACGTCGCCGACCGCGATGACGTACAGGATGGCCGCGGCCAGGAAGCTCACCGCGTCCGAAGCCAGGATGGTGCGCCGGGCGCGGACCCAGCCGCGCGGCACCGCGGACCGGAACGTCCGGCCCTCCCGGATTTCGTCCTTGAGCCGTTCGAAGTAGATGACGAACGAGTCCGCCGTGATACCGATGGCGATGATCAGGCCGGCGATGCCCGCGAGGTCCAGCGTGTAGCCGATCCAGCGGCCGAGCAGCACCAGCACCGCGAACACCAGCGCGCCGGACAGGGCCAGCGACAGGATGGTGAGCACGCCGAGCAGCCGGTAGTAGAACAGGCAGTAGATGAAGACGACCAGCAGGCCGATGCCGCCGGCGATCAGGCCGGCCTGCAGCGAGGCCAGGCCGAGCGTCGCCGACACGGTGGTCGCGTCCGAGGAAGCGAACGACAGCGGCAGCGAGCCGTACTTCAGGATGTCCGAGAGGTCCTTCGCCTCGGACTGGGTGAACTTGCCGGTGATCTGGGTGTTGCCGTCGAGGATGGCCACCTGGATGTTCGGCGCGGACACGACCTGCGTGTCGAGGACGAACGCGGCCTGCTGGTTGACGTTCTTCGAGGTGAAGTCCGCCCAGATCTTGGTGCCCTCGCCCTTGAAGCTGAGGTTCACCACCCACTGGCCGCGCTGCTGGTCGTAGCCCGAGGTCGCGTCGGCGATCTCGGTGCCCGGCAGGAACTCCGGCTCCAGCAGGTACTTGTAGGTGTTGTGGTCACCGCAGGCGACCAGCGGCAGCTTCGGGTCGTCGTTGCCTTCGAGGGCGTCCTTGGCGTTCGGCGCGCAGGTGAGCGACGCCATCGCCTTCGCGACGAGGTCCTGGTTCGGGGTGCCGTCCGCGCCGATCAGCTTCGGGTCCTGGCGCAGCGCCTTGGCCGCCTGGATCTGCTTCGCGGTGTCGGCGTCGACCGAGCCGTCCGAGGGGGCGGGGGCCTGGCTCGACGCCGGCGGCGGCGTGGTGCTGCTGCTCGGCGGGGCCGGGGTGGTGCTCTGCTGCTGCGCCGGGGCGCCCGCGGCACCGCCGCCACCGGCGGCCGGGCTGGACGGCGGCGCGCTCGACGAAGCGGCCGGCGGCTTGGAGCTGCTGGGGGCACCGGACGTCGGCGCGCCCGAAGTCGGGGTACCGGTGGCCGGCGGCGGGGTGGTGGTCTGCGGCGGCACGACCGGCTGGGTCGCGTTCGCGACGACCTTGCGGAAGCCGAGCTTCGCGGTCTTGCCCAGGTTCTTCGCCTGGTCGCCCTGCTCGCCGGGGACGGTGATGACGACGTTGTTGCCGTCGAGGAGGACCTCGGTGCCGCTGACGCCGATCCCGTTGACGCGGCGCTCGATGATCTGGCGCGCCTGGTTCAGGGATTCGCGGGTGGGCTGGCCGCCGTCGGGGGTGCGGGCGGTGAGCGTGACCCGGGTGCCGCCTTGCAGGTCGATGCCCAGCTTCGGGGTCGGCTTGTGGTTGCCGGTGAGGAACACCAGCGCGTACAGCACGATCACGATCAGGGCGAAGAAGGCGAGATAGCGTCCCGGGCGGAGATGCCCGGCCGATGATGCCACGGTGCTTCGGTCTCCTCGGACTGGGTTGCCCCAACTAAGCGGTGCCCGCCCGGAGGGTTACCGGGAGGGACTGTGTGCGATTCACTCCCGGGCACGGGTATGACGGCGGACACGCACGCAGCACCGAGACACTACTCGGTGCTGCGTGAGCCCGGCGTGCGAGGCCACACCGACTTTCGTCGGGCGTTCCCGCGACCCGCCCAGGGTGCCGCGAGGGCCTACTTCTTGCCGTGCTCCAGCGGCGGGGCCACCTGAGCCGTGGTCTGCGGCTCGTCGTCCTTGATGCCGGAGGTCGACTCGATGATCGGCTCCTCGGCGGGGGCCTCCGCCTCGTCCACGGTGTCCTCGTCGGTCTCGACGACCGGCTCGACCTTCTCGCGGACCGCGAGCCGCAGCCAGGTGGTGACGACGCCGGGCGCGATCTCGATGTCGATCGTGGTGTCGCCGGAGGCGTCGGCGACGGTGCCGTAGAGACCCGAGGTGGTCATCACGCGGTCACCGGGCGCCAGGCTGTTCTGCAGTTCCTGCTGCGCCGCCTGCTGCTTCTTCTGCTTGCGCGTGCTCATCACCAGCGGCACGGCGAGGACGAGCACGAGGAGCAGGGGCAGCAATAGACTTTGCATGATTCTCCGTTCGACGGACACCGGCGGCATGCCGAAATGTCCGGTTCTTGGGTATGTGCTCCTGTCAAGTGTGCCAGGTACCAGCGCGGACGCCAGCACCCACCCGCCGGTACGAGCCGCTCAGTCCTCGTCGAACAGGGACGGCCCGCCCTGGTCCGGGCGCCCCGGGAGGTCCGCGGGAGGCACCAGGCCGAGGTGTTCCCACGCCGCCGCGGTGGCGACCCGGCCGCGCGGGGTGCGGGCGAGCATACCGGCGCGCACGAGGTAGGGCTCACACACCTCTTCCACGGTGGTCGCCTCCTCCCCCACGGCGACCGCCAGGGTCGAGATGCCGACCGGTCCCCCACCGAACGACCTGGTCAGCGCGGTGAGGACGGCCCGGTCGAGCCGGTCGAGACCGAGCTCGTCGACGTCGTAGACGGCCAGCGCGGCGCGGGCCACCTCGAGGGTGACCTTGCCGTCGGCGCGGACCTCGGCGTAGTCGCGGACGCGCCGCAGCAGCCGGTTCGCGATCCGGGGCGTGCCCCGCGACCGGCCGGCGATCTCCGCGCAGCCGTCCCGGTCGATGGGGATGTCGAGGATCGTCGCGGCCCGGCGGACGACCAGCTCCAGCTCGGCGTCGGTGTAGAACTCCATCTGGCCGGTGAAGCCGAAGCGGTCGCGCAGCGGGCCGGTCAGCGAACCCGACCGCGTGGTCGCCCCGACCAGCGTGAAGGGGGCGATCTCGAGCGGGATGCTGGTCGCGCCCGGGCCCTTGCCCACGACGACGTCGACCCGGAAGTCCTCCATCGCCAGGTAGAGCATCTCCTCGGCGGGACGGGCGATCCGGTGGATCTCGTCGATGAACAGGACGTCGCCCGGCGCCAGGTTGGACAGCATCGCGGCGAGGTCACCGGCCCGTTCCAGCGCGGGGCCGGAGGTGATCCGGATGGCCGCGCCCAGCTCGGCGGCGACGATCATCGCCATCGACGTCTTGCCCAGCCCGGGCGGCCCGGAGAGCAGGACGTGGTCGGGCGGCACGCCGCGGCGGCGGGCGCTTTCCAGCACCAGCTCCAGCTGCTCGCGCACGCGCGGCTGGCCGACGAACTCGTCGAGCTTGCGGGGCCGCAGCGTGCCCTCGACGTCGCGGTCGCCGGTCTGCGCCCACGCCGAGAGGGCTTCGTCCTCGTCCACGGCTTCATACTCCACGGCCGCGCCTACCGCTTCCGGCCGAGGGTGGCCAGCGCGGCGCGCAGCACGCTCGCGGTCGTGTGGCCGTCACCGTCGGCGAGGACCCTGTCGACCGCCTGCTCGGCCTGCTTGGCCGGGAACCCGAGGCCGGCCAGGGCCTCGACGACCTCCGAGCGCAGCGCGCCGGGCGCGGTGACCGCGGGCGCGCCGTCGGCGCCGCCGAGCGCGGTGACCTTGTCGCGCAGTTCGAGGGTGAGCCGCTCGGCGCCCTTGCGGCCGATGCCGGGCACCGAGGTGAGCACGGTGATGTTGCCTTCGACCAACGCGGCGCGCAGCTTGTCCGGGTCCAGCACGGCGAGGGTGGCCAGGGCGAGCCGCGGCCCGATCCCGGACACCGTCTGCAGCAGGCCGAACAGCTCGCGCGCGTCGGCGTCGGCGAAGCCGAACAGCGTCAGCGAGTCCTCGCGCACGACCAGCGCGGTGTGCAACCGGGCCTCTTCGCCGCGGCGCAGGGTGGCCAGCGTCGCCGGGGTGGCCTGCACGGCGAAGCCGACCCCGCCCACCTCGACCACGACGTGGTCCAGGCCGACCGAGAGGACTTCTCCGCGTACCGACGAGATCATCGCGCTGCTCCAGGGTTCTTGGCTTGTTTCGCCGCCGCGGCGAGGCGGGCTTTGTGGGTGCGGGCCATTTCGGCCGCGCGGGCTTCGGCTTCGGCGAGCCGGGCCCGCATCGGCTCGCGCCAGAGGTGGCAGATGGCCAGGGCGAGGGCGTCCGCGGCGTCGGCGGGGTGCGGCGCGACCTCGAGGTTGAGCAGCCGCATCACCATGGCCGTGACCTGGGCCTTGTCCGCCCGGCCGGAGCCGCTGACCGCGGCCTTGACCTCGCTCGGCGTGTGGAAGACGACGGGCAGGCCCCGGCGCGCGGCGGCCAGTGCGACCACGCCACCGGCCTGCGCGGTGCCCATCGCGGTCCGGACGTTGTGCTGGGCGAAGACGCGCTCGACGGCGACGGCCTGCGGCTTGTACTTGTCCATCCACCGCTCGACCTCGTCGGAGATGCCGAGCAGCCGGTGGGCCAGGTCGGCGTCGGCCGGCGTCCGCACGACGTCGACGGCGACGCAGCGGACGGCCCGGCCCTTGCCGCCGTCGACCACCCCCAGGCCGCACCTGGTCAGACCGGGGTCGACCCCGAGCACCCGCACCCGCATTCCTCCCGCCGCGAACATCAGTTCGAGTCTGCAGGCTACTGGGCGCGTCTGCGGCAGGATGGATGACATGCCGGAGCCGTCGGATTTCGTCACCCACCTGGGCTTGGAGCCGTTGCCGATCGAAGGCGGGCAGTGGGCGCAGAGCTGGCGCTCGGCCGCCGGCTCCGCGATCTACTACCTGCTCGTCGCGCCCGAGCGCTCGGCGCCGCACCGGCTGGACCGCGTCGAGGTGTGGGTCCACCACGCGGGCGCGCCGGCCGCGATGCTGCTGCTGCACCCGGACGGCTCGATCGAGCGGCCGGTGCTCGGCACCGACGTGGCCGCCGGGGAACGTCCGCAGGTGGTGGTGCCCGCCGGGACGTGGCAGGCGACCGTGACGACCCGCGAGTGGAGCTTGCTGGGCACCGTCGTCGTGCCGCCCTACACCGACGACTGCGTCGAGTTCGAGTCCGCCGCGGAACTGGCCCGGCGGTACCCGGAAGCGGCCGCCGACCTGCGGAAGTTCTAGGGGCCGTCGACGCCGGGGGTCCAGCTTTCGGGGTCGCCGCTCTCGGTCAGCACCGGCTGCCACCGGGCGAAGCCCTCGGGCGCGTCCGGGTGCCAGGGGAACTTGCCCTCCGGCGTCGCGACGATCAGCTGCAGCGCCGGGAAGTCACCGTCCGGGTAGATGAGGAAGGCCGTGCCGAAGTACTCCGGGTAGTGCCCCTTGTTGACGCGCTCGAGCACGACCGGGACACCCTCGAAGAAGTCGTCGTAGCGCCGGCCGACCTCGAAGATCTCGCCGTTGGCCGCGCGGTCGACGTAGGCGTCGAGCAGCACCTGGCCCATCTGGTCGGGCAGCCCGACCACGACGGCCTCCGGGACGTGGTGCAGCGCCCACGCGCAGGCGGTGAAGCAGTAGCCGGCGCCCTCGTCGTCCCCGGCGACCGTGATGACCGCGTTGCCGCGCTCCTTCGCCTGCGTCTCGATCCATTCGATGAGGCGCAGTTCTTCGGCGGAGAGTTCGGCGGTGATGTCGGCGGAAGCGGCGGGGGTCGTCGAGGTCACGGCGCACATTCTGCCTGAGGATCCGGGGAGAGCACAGGGCCCGGGCCGGAAAGTTTCCGGCCCGGGCCCTGGTTCCTTGCGGTGCAAGGGAAAACTCAGCCGACTTCGGCGAGCACCTCGTCGGACACGTCGAAGTTCGCGTAGACGTTCTGGACGTCGTCGCAGTCTTCGAGGGCGTCGATCAGCTTGAAGACCTTCTTCGCGCCGTCGGCGTCCAGGGGGACGCTGACGGTCGGGAGGAACGTCAGCTCCGCCGACTCGTACTCGAAGCCGGCGTCCTGCAGGGCCTTGCGCACCGGCACCAGGTCGCCGCCCTCGGAGACGATCTCGAAGCTCTCGTCGAGGTCGTTGACCTCTTCGGCACCCGCGTCGAGGACCGCCATCAGGACGTCGTCCTCGGTGGCGCCGGCCTTCGGCATCAGCACGACACCCTTGCGGTTGAACATGTAGGCGACCGAGCCCGGGTCGGCGAGGGAGCCGCCGTTGCGGGTGAGCGCGGTGCGGACCTCCATCGCGGCGCGGTTCTTGTTGTCGGTGAGGCACTCGATCAGCACCGCGACACCGTTGGGGCCGTAGCCCTCGTACGTGATGTTCTGCCAGTCGGCACCGCCGGCCTCTTCACCGGCGCCGCGCTTGCGGGCGCGCTCGATGTTGTCCTGCGGGACCGAGTTCTTCTTGGCCTTCTGGATGGCGTCGTAGAGCGTCGGGTTGCCATCCGGGTCGCCACCACCGGTGCCCGTGCGGGCGGCCACCTCGATGTTCTTGATCAACCGCGCGAAGAGCTTGCCGCGCTTCGCGTCGAGGTTGGCCTTCTTGTGCTTCGTGGTGGCCCACTTGGAGTGGCCGCTCATCTCTCCTCCATCTGTTCCGTACCCCGGCCGGGCACCGCGTCTCAGGCTGCCTTCCGCGCGAGGTCGACGAACAGCCGGTGCACCCGCACGTCGGGCGTCAGCTCCGGGTGGAACGCGGTCGCCAGCACCGCCCCCTGCCGGACCGCGACGATCCTAGCGGTGTCGTCCTCGACGCCGGGCACGCCGCTGACCGTCGCCAGCACCTCGACGCCGTCACCGGCCTTCTCGACCCACGGGGCGCGGATGAACACGGCGTGCACTTCTCCGTCGACCCCGGCGAAGTCGAGGCCGGCCTCGAAGGAGTCGACCTGCCTGCCGAAGGCGTTGCGCCGCACGACGACGTCGAGCCCGCCGAGCTGCTGCTGGTCGGGCCGCCCGTCGAGGGTCTGCCGCGCCAGCAGGATCATCCCGGCGCAGGAGCCGAAGGCGGGCATGCCCTCGGCGATCCGCGCCCGCAGCGGCTCGAGCAGTTCGAACGTCTCGAGCAGCTTCGACATGGTGGTCGACTCGCCACCGGGCAGCACCAGACCGTCCACTTCGGACAGCTCGGTGGCCCGCCGGACCGGCTTGGCCCGCGCGCCCGCTTCCTCCAGCATGGCGACGTGCTCCCGCACGGCGCCCTGCATGGCGAGCACACCGATGACCGGTTCCGACGACACCCGACCTCCCGAAAGACCTTCCCACCAGCCTAGACGCTCCCGCTCCCCGCCTTCGCGGCAGGTCAGCCCCGGTCACGTCGTCCGCCCCCGCTCCCCACGCGACCCCCGAGCGACCCGCCCGCCGAGCCAGGCCGGCCTCCGGTCAGGGGACCCCGGCCAGCCGAAGCAGTGCCGCCGTCGCCGCCGCCGCGACCACCACCAGCGCGAAGGGTGCCTTCCGCCACGCCAGCACCCCCGCCACCAGCACCCCCGCCGGCCGGGCGAAGCCCGCGAACCCGTGTCCCTCCGTCAGCGCGCTCACCGCGACCAGCGCCGCCAGCAGCACCACCGCGGCGAGCGCCATCAGCCGTTCCGCTCGCGGCGACAGCTTGACCCGGCTGCGCAGCACCGGCCCGGCGAACCGGAAGGCGAACGTCCCCAGCGCCAGCACCGCCGTGCCGACCAGCAGCTCGACCCCGTCCATCAGCGCACCTCCTGCACCTGCGGCTCCTTCGCCAGCGCACCCACCAAGACACCCGCCAGCGCGAGCAGCACCGGCAGCCCGGCCGGCAGGAACGGCGTCGCGGCCAGCGCGACCACCACCCCGATCAGCACCGGCAGCCGCGCCGCCCGGTCGCGCAGCGAGGGCAGCACCAGGGCCAGCAGCACCGCCGGGAACGCCGCGTCGAGGCCGAACACGTCCGTGTCGCTGATCGCCGTTCCCGCGAACGCGCCCGCGACCACGCCGAGGTTCCAGCACGCGAACAGGCCGATCCCGCACGCCCAGTACGCCGCGCGGCGGTGGCCCGCCTCGCGCTGGGCCAGCGCGAACGCCACCGACTCGTCGATCATCAGGTGGCTGCCCGCCAGCCGGGCCGCCCACCGCTCGCCCAGCACGTCGCCGAGCGCGAAACCGAACGGCAGGTGCCGCGCGTTGGCCAGCAGGCCCGCGAGAACGGCGGCGAACGGGTTGCCGCCCGCGGCCACGATCCCGATGAACATGAACTGCGACGCGCCGGCGAAGACCAGCAGCGACATCAGCATCGGCAGCCACAGCGGGAAGCCCGAGCTCACCGCGATGGCCCCGTAGGACACCCCCACGAGACAATCGGCCAAGCAGACCAGGCCGATGTCGCGGGCGAGGCCCCGATCGAGTGTTCGCCATATCGAACGCATGTGTTCTATGGTGAACACAAGGCCCCGTGTTCGTCAAGGCGAACAGAACGACCGATGGAGCGAACAGCAATGTCGCAGGAAACGACGGGCGCACCACTGGAGATCATCGCGGCATCCCTGCGCCGCGAACGGACCCGAGCGGGCTTGTCCCTGACCGAGGTGGCACGCCGAGCCGGGCTGGCCAAGTCGACGCTGTCCCAGCTCGAGTCCGGCACCGGCAACCCCAGCGTCGAGACGCTCTGGGCGCTCGGCGTCGCCCTCGACGTCCCGTTCTCGCGCCTGGTCGAGCCCGAGCGCCCGAAGGTGCGCGTCATCCGGGCGGGCAAGGGGCCGACGGTGTTCGCCGAACACGCCGACTACGCGTGCACGCTGCTGTCGGCCTGTCCCCCGTCCGCGCGGCGGGACATGTACCTCATCCGGGCGGAACCCGGGACGCCGCGGCGGTCCGACCCGCACATGACCGGCGTGATGGAGCACATCGTGCTGTGCGCGGGACGCGCCCGGGTGGGTGTGCTGGAGGCACCGGAAGAGCTGAACCCCGGCGACTACATCTCCTACCCGGGCGACGTCCCGCACATCTTCGAAGCCCTCGAGCCGGGCACTTACGGCGTCGAGATCTCCGAGTACGTCTGAACCGTCACCAGCCGCGCTCGGCGAGGCGGTGCGGCTCCGGGAGCTCCTCGACGTTGATGCCGACCATGGCCTCGCCCAGGCCGCGCGAAACCTTGGCCAGCACGTCGGGGTCGTCGTAGAACGTCGTCGCCTTGACGATCGCCTCGGCGCGCTGGGCCGGGTTGCCGGACTTGAAGATGCCGGAGCCGACGAACACGCCCTCGGCGCCGAGCTGCATCATCATCGCCGCGTCCGCCGGGGTGGCGATCCCGCCCGCGGTGAACAGCACCACCGGCAGCTTGCCCGCCTCGGCGACCTCGCGAACCAGCTCGTACGGCGCCTGCAGCTCCTTCGCCGCGACGAACAGCTCGTCCTCGGGCAGCGACTGCAGCCGCCGGATCTCCTGGCGGATCTTGCGCATGTGCGTGGTGGCGTTGGAGACGTCGCCGGTGCCGGCCTCGCCCTTGGAGCGGATCATCGCCGCGCCCTCGGTGATCCGGCGCAGGGCCTCGCCCAGGTTGGTCGCGCCGCAGACGAAGGGCACCGTGAAGGCCCACTTGTCGATGTGGTTGGCGTAGTCGGCCGGGGTGAGCACCTCGGACTCGTCGATGTAGTCGACGCCGAGGGACTGCAGCACCTGCGCCTCGACGAAGTGGCCGATGCGGGCCTTGGCCATCACCGGGATCGAGACGGCCTCGATGATGCCGTCGATCAGGTCGGGGTCGCTCATCCGCGCGACGCCGCCCTGGGCGCGGATGTCGGCGGGCACGCGCTCCAGCGCCATGACCGCGACCGCGCCGGCGTCTTCGGCGATCTTGGCCTGCTCGGCGGTGACCACGTCCATGATCACGCCGCCCTTGAGCATCTCGGCCATGCCGCGCTTCACCTTGGCGGTGCCGGTGACGGACTGGACGGTGCCACTGGCGGGAGTGGTCTGCTGCTCGGACACGACGGGGCCTTTCGACACGAAATCGGGGGGTACGTCTCCGAGGGTAGGTCCGGGGTGGACCCTTCAAGCAGGCCAGTACGCGGCTATCTCGGGAGTCCACTTTCCGGCACGCCCGCGACCAGGACTTCCGCGGCCCGCGTCCGCGCGTAGAGCACGTGACGTCCGGCACGGTGCCCGCTGACCAGGCCGGCCGCCTTCAGGACGCCGAGGTGCTGCGACACCGCCCCGGCGCTGAGGCCGGTCCGGCGGGCGAGCTCGGCGGTGGACGCCGGCGCGGTCAGCTCGGTCAGCAGCATGGCCCGGCCGCGGCCGACGACGGCGGCCAGCGCACCGGGCGCGGTGGCGGTGCCGGTTTCCCAGAGCGTGGCGATCCCGCGCGGCGGGTAGCGCAGCACCGGCTGCCACCGCGGGTCGGTCTTCGAGAACACCCGCGGCCAGACGAACGCCGAGGGCACGAGCACCAGACCGCGCCCGTCGAGCGGCACGGCCGCGTGCAGGTGGCGGTGGGCGACGGTGAGCGTGCCGCCCTGCCAGCGGACCAGCGGCGTCAGGTCGTTGAACAGCTCCGCGGCCCCGCCCTGCGCCAGCATCCGCGACCGGTGCAGCACGTCGGCCTCGAGCAGCGCGCGGATGCGCGGCCAGTCGGGGGCGAGCACGAGGTCCCAGTACCGCTCCATCAGCGTCGCGAGCCGGTCGAGCCCCGCCTCGGGCTCGCGGTGGAAGCGGTTCAGCGCGGGCGTGCGGGGCCCGGCCATCGCGTCCAGCTCGCGCCGGACGACGCGGGGCGGGACGTCACGCAGGTCCGCGAGCTCGTCGGCGAGGTCGGGCAGCGGCGTCGACGGCGTGGCGGCCAGGAAACCGGGCAGGTGCCGCAGCGGGACGAGGTCGCGCAGCAGCCCGATGTCCAGCCCGGCCTCGTCGAGCGCGGCGGTGGCGCGCTTGACCCACGGCAGGTGCAGTGCGTGCTCCCCCGGCTGGTTCAGGACGCGCACGCTCGCGACGACCTCCCACGCCGGGGAGAACGCGAACCGGGTGTGCGCCAGGTCCTCTGTGGAGAATGCCAGGTCGAGCACGCGCTGCCTCTCTGCCGAGTGCCGCGGAGCTTACGTCTCTCCGATTTGGACAGTCGAGCGGGGCACCGAAAGTCCTTGCGGGAAAGCGAAAATTCCTCGCGGGTCATACTTCCGGGCGACAGCTCGCAGACGCGGCAGGTTCACCCCGTAGTAGGCCTCCGCCCAGTCCGGCATCTCCGGGTCGAGGTAGTTGGCGTAGCCCGTGCGGCCGAACTCCGGCCCGAGCCCGTCGCGCACGGCCGCGAGCGAACGCCGGGCGCCCTCCTCGCCGCCGTTCTCCGGTTCCGCACCGTGCAGGAACTGCAGGCTGGCGAGCGCCGACCGGTACGGGAACGCCGTCTCCCGGGGGCCGACGCGCGCGATGGCGCCGCCCGCCGAGTCGACGATCGTGCGGACCCCCGTGTCGCGCGTCAGCACGCCGACGACCGCGCCCGGGTCGGCGAGCGGCCGGGTCAGCATCCGCGACGTGCCGACGTAGGTCCCCCGGTCCGCGGCGGCCGACGGCCGGGACTCCTGGTCGTCGAACGCGCGCATCGCGCTCAGGTGGTCCTGGACGCCCTCGTTCCACCCGGCCGGCGCGGTGCCGACCCGGCGGACGAGGTCTTCGAGCAGCGCGTGCATCCGCGCCCGCGGCCCGAGGAAGGTGCCGCCGAGCGTGGCCTCGTTCCACGCCAGCCCCATCCCCGACCACAGCTCGTCCGGCGCCGCCGGCTGCCACTCCTGCCAGGCGGCCAGCAGGGCGGCCCCGGCGGCGGGCGGGAACTCGAGGGCGAAGGTGGCGACGTCGGCGGCCGGCACCGTCCGGAAGGTGAAGCCGGTGACGATCCCGAAGTTGCCGCCACCGCCACCGCGCAGCGCCCAGAACAGGTCCGGCTCCGCCGTCGCCGACGCCGTCCGCACGCGGCCGTCGGCCGTGACGACCCGCGCCGCCTCCAGGTGGTCGCACGTCAGCCCGTACTTGCGGTCGAGCACGCCGACCCCGCCGCCGAGGGCGAGCCCGGCGATGCCGACCGTGCCGCAGCTGCCCGCCGGCAGGACCCGGCCAGCCGCGGCGAGCGTCGTCGCGATCGGGCCGAGCCGGGCACCGGCGCCGATCGCCGCCCGGCCGTCCGGGCGCGCCTCGATCCCGGAAAACCGGCTCAGGTCCACGACGATCCCGCCGTCCACTGTGGAATAGCCGGGGTAGCTGTGCCCGCCGCCGCGGGCCACCACCGGCAAGCCGTGCCGGGCGGCGAAGCCGACGGCCGCCTGCACGTCCTCGACGCGCGCGGCGCCGACGACGGCGGCCGGCATGCGGTTGTCGTACATGGTGAAGAAGCCCTGCTTGGCCTCCGGGTAGCCCGGGTCGCCCGGCCGGAAGAGCGGCCCCGAGAGCCGCTTCCGAAGCCGCTCCCAGTCGTCCGGCGGCGGCCACCCCGCCAGGCCCGCCACCGGCACCGCTCCGGAAATACGCAAGAAAGCCCGCCTGTCCACGTCACTCCCCCTGCCCCGTGTCCCCCCGGGCATTCGGCTGGTCCCGGGGGCCCTGCCTTGCCGTGACCAGGGTAGCGGGTGTGTGATCGAGGACACATCCCGTACACCAGCCGTTCGCCGAGGAGTCGTCATGGCAGACAAACAAGCCAAGAACGCCGACACCGGGGCCGCCGTCGCTGTGGACGACCCCGCCAAGGTCCGCAACGTCGTGCTCGTCGGCCCGTCCGGCTCGGGGAAGACGACCCTCACCGAGGCGCTGCTCGCGGCGTCCGGCACCGTCCCGCGCGCGGGCTCGGTGGTCGACGGGACGACGGTGTGCGACCACGACCCCGCGGCGGTGCGCCAGCAGCGGTCGGTCGGCCTCTCGGTGGCGCCGGTGCTGCACCAGGGCCACAAGATCAACCTGATCGACACACCCGGGTACGCCGATTTCGTCGGAGAGCTGCGGGCCGGGCTGCGGGCGGCCGACGCGGCGCTGTTCGTCGTCTGCGCCGCCGAGGGCGTCGACGCGGCCACGGTCGCGGTGTGGGAAGAGTGCGCGGCGGTCGGGATGCCGCGCGCGGTCGTCGTCTCCCGGCTCGACCACCACCGGGCCGACGCGATGGCCGAGATCGCCGCGTGCCAGGCCGCGTTCGGCGACGGCGTGCTGCCGCTGTACCTGCCCGCGGGCGACGGCCTGGTCGGGCTGATCACCCAGCGGTACTTCGACTACTCCGGCGGGCACCCGCCGAAGCTCGGCGAGCCGGACCCGGCCGACCTGGAACGGATGGCCGAGGCCCGCAACGAGCTGATCGAAGGGATCATCGCCGAGAGCGAGGACGAGTCCCTGATGGACCGCTACCTCGCCGGCGAGGAGATCGCCGAGGAAACCCTCATCGCCGACCTCGAAACCGCCGTCGCGCGCGGGTCGTTCCACCCGGTGATCCCGGTGTGCGCGACCAGCGGGATCGGCCTGGCCGAGGTGCTCGACGGGATCGTCCGCGCGTTCCCCTCGCCGCTGGAGCACAAGCCACCCGACGTCACCACGCCGGACGGCGGGGAGCACGCCGCCATCACCGCCGACCCCGCGGGCCCCCTCGCCGCGGAGGTCGTCCGGACGGCCGTCGACTCCTACGTCGGCCGGGTGTCGCTCGTCCGGGTGTTCTCGGGGACGCTGCGGCCGGAGCGGCCGGTGCACGTGTCCGGGCACGGCCTCGCCGAACGCGGGCACGAGGACCACGACGCCGACGAGCGCGTCGCGCACCTCTACTCCCCGCTCGGCGCGAACCTGCGGGAAGTGCCCTACTGCGTCGCGGGTGACCTCTGCGCGCTGACGAAGGTCGGCTCGGCCGAGACCGGCGACACCGTCTCCTCCCCCGACGAGCCGCTGCTGATGGAGCCGTGGGCGATGCCGGAGCCGTTGCTGCCGGTGGCGGTGGTCGCGAAGACCCGCAGCGACGAGGACACCCTCGCCCGCAACCTCTCCCGCCTGGTCGCCGGCGACCCGACGCTGCGGCTGGACCGCAACGCCGAGACCGGCCAGCTGGTGCTGTGGTGCATGGGCGAGGCGCACGCCGACGTCGTCCTCTCGCGGCTGCGCGCGGGTGGCGCGGACGTCGAGACCGAACCGGTGAAGATCAGCCTGCGCTCGACGTTCACCAAACCGGCCAAGGGACACGGGCGGCACGTGAAGCAGTCCGGCGGGCACGGCCAGTTCGCCGTCTGCGACATCGAGGTCGAACCGCTGCCCCGCGGCGGCGGGTTCCAGTTCGTCGACAAGGTCGTCGGCGGCTCGGTGCCCCACCAGTTCATCCCGAGCGTGGAGAAGGGCGTGCGGGCCCAGCTGGCGCGCGGGCTGGCCGACGGGCATCCGGTGGTCGACGTCAAGGTCACGCTGGTCGACGGGAAGGCCCACAGCGTCGACTCCTCCGACGCGGCGTTCCAGACGGCGGGTGCCTTGGCGTTGCGCGAGGCGGCGGCGAACGGGCACATCACGATGCTGGAGCCCCTCGAAGAAGTGGCGATCCGGCTGCCGGACGAGCACCTCGGCACGGTGCTGGGCGACCTGTCCTCGCGCCGGGGCCGGGTGCTGGGCACGGAGGCCGGCGACGGCGGCCGGACGGTGATCCGGGCGGAGGTCCCGGCGACGGAACTGGTGCGCTACCTGATCGACCTGCGCTCGATGACGTCGGGCACGGCGACGTTCACCCGCCGCCACGCCCGCTTCGAGCCGATGCCGGAAGGAATGGCGGTGCACTGACCCGGTCGTGAGTGAGAAACAGTCTTCCCACCCTGTTTCTCACTCACGACCGGGGGTCAGAAGTCGAAGCCGCCGGGGCGGTCGTTGCGGTCGGCCAGCAGGCCGGCCAGGGTGGCGATGGCGATCTCCGGTGGCGTGCGCGAGCCGATGTTCAGCCCGACCGGCCGGTGCACGCGGGCGATGTCGTCCTCGGTCACGCCCAGCCCGCGCAACGCGGCCACGTGCGGCCCCGGGTGGCGCGGGTTGCCCAGCACGCCGATCCAGCGCGGGTTCCCGCCGAGCGCCGCTTTCAGCACCTCGCCGAGCTCCGGCCGGTGGTGGTCGGTCACCACGACGTCCGCCGAGCCGTCCAGCGGCGGCAGCGTGGTGTCCGCCTCGATCCCGTCGGGCACGTCGGTGGCGCGCGCGGCGTCCGGCTCGAACAGCGCCACGTGGTAGCCGAGGTCGCGGGCGAACTTCAGCAGGTACCGCGAAACCGGCGACGCGAACACCGCCACCAGGGTCCGCACGCCGGCGTCCGCCTCGGCCTTGCCGTGGGCGACGTCGCAGGTCTCGCTCATGCCGCCCAGTGTGTCAGCCGCCGCCCTGTTCGCCCACCGTCACGCGGAACTGCCACACGTCGGTCTTGCCCTTCACGAGCACCAGGTACCCGTCGCTGACGCGCAGCACGACCCGGCTCTGCGGCGACGCCGGCCGCGGCGGCCGGTGCTGCTTGGCAAGCAGGTACGCCTCGCCGAACGCGGTGTCGCGGTCCGGGTACCCCGCCGCGTCGGCGACGCCCCAGCCCCGGCCGTCGCCCATGCCGCCCTGCTCCTCGATGACCACCCACCACGTACTCATGCCGATCCGACGCGACGGGCCCCGCGGCGGTTTCAGAGCTCTTCGAGCACGCTCAGCCGGAAGTGGAACGTCGACGTCCGGCCCACGACGATCACCAGGTATCCGCCGGGCCCGCGCAGGACCGTCCGCGACTTCGGCGACCACGGGTAGGCCGGCTCGTACTCCCGCGCGAGCCGGTCCGCCTCGGCTTCGGCGGTCGCCCGGTCGTCGTAGGAGAACGTCTCGGACAGCGACCAGTTCCGGCCGTCACCCGCGCCGCGCTGCTCCTCGACGACCACCCACCAGCTCATGCGGGTGCCGTCACGGTCTCGCCGAGCGTCACGCGGAAGTGGAACGTCTGGGTGCGCCCCGTCGCGATCACCAGGTAGCCGTCGCCGACCCGCAGCACCTTGCGCTCCTTGACCCCCGACGGGTGCACCGGCTCGTGCTCGAACGCGAGCCGCCGGGCCACCTCGTCGGCGTGGGCGCGGTCGCCGCCCGCCGGCTTCGTCTTCGTGACGTTCCAGGCGCGGGCGTCCCCGCCGCCGCGCTGTTCTTCGACGACCACCCACCACATGTCAGACCTCCGGTTCGGCGAACTCGAAGTACTCCGGCAGCGGCGCCGTCCCCGCCAGCCGGAAGTACCGCACCTTCCGCCGCCGCCGCAGGCGCAGCGTGTCGCGGACGGCGTCGTTGTGGACGCGGCGGGCGATCACGACCCGGTGCTCGGCGTCGGTCAGCTCCTCGGCCAGCTCGGCGGGCAGGCCCGTCCGGTCGACGCGGCCCAGCTGCAGCGTCAGGTCGCCTTCTTCGGCTTCGCGGTCCGCACGCGGCGCCGCTTCCGCGCGTTCGGCCGAGGCCCGCAGGTCGGCGTCGCCCAGCACCACCGCGACCGCGCGCGCCACCACCGCGCGCCGGGCCAGCGCCGCGTCGAGGGCGGCCCAGCCCGCGTCCATCCGGACGTGCAGCCGGTCGAGCCGGTTCGCCGTCGCCACCAGGAAGAGCCCGCCCAGCACGACGACCAGCGCCAGCAGGGGAAGCAGCCAGCCGAGCACGCTCACCGGGCCGGCTCCCGCTCCGGCGCCGCGACGCGCCGGGGGTCGGCGGCCACGGCCGTCTCGTAGACCCGCAGCACCTGCGTCGCCACCACCGACCAGTCGAACATCGTGACGCGCTCTCCCGCCGCCGCGGCGAGCGACGCCCGGCGCGCCGGGTCGCCGAGCAGCTCGCGCAGCCCGTCCGCCAGCGCCGCGGGATCACCGGTTTCGACGAGCATCCCGGCGTGGCCGTCGTCGAGCACGCGCCGGAACGAGTCGAGGTCGCTGGCCAGCACGGGGGTCCCGGCCGCCATGGCTTCGGTGAGGATCATCCCGAAGCTCTCGCCGCCGGTGTTGGGCGCGCAGTAGACGTCGACGCTGCGCAGCGCCTGGGCCTTGACGACGTCGTCGGCCTGCCCGAGCAGCTCCAGGTGCGGTGCCAGCTCGGGGCCGGCGTCGCGGCGCAGCTGCTCGGAGTCGCCGCGGCCGACCACGACCAGGCGCAGGTCCTCGTACTCCGGCAGGATCCGCCGCAGCGCCTCCAGCAGGACGCCCATGCCCTTGCGCGGCTCGCCGAACCGGCCGACGAACCCGACCGTGCCACCGGCCCGCGGGTAGCCCGGCAACGGCGTCGCCGAGGAGAAGAACTCGACGTCGACGCCGTTGGGGATCTCCACGGCGTCACCGCCCGCGTGCTCCACCTGGACCCGGCGGGCCAGCGCGGAGACCGCGATCCGCGCCGTGATCTTCTCCAGCAGCGGCCGCAGCACGGGCTGGAACGCCGACAGCGTGCGCGAGCGCGTGGTCGCGGTGTGGAACGTCGCCACGATCGGGCCGTCGGCGATCAGCAGCGCCAGCAGCGAGAGGCTCGGCGCGGCGGGCTCGTGCAGGTGCAGGACGTCGAAGTCGCCGTCACGGATCCAGCGGCGCACGCGCGCGTAGGACACCGGGCCGAACTGCAGCCGCGCGACCGAGCCGTTGTACGGGATGCCGAGCGCCTTCCCGGCCGGGTGCACGAACTCCGGGAGCTCGGCGTCTTCGTCGGCGGGCGCCAGCACGGACACCCGGTGCCCGCGGGCCAGCAGCGCCTTCGTCAGGTCGATCACGTGCCCCTGGACCCCGCCGGGCACGTCGAACGAGTAGGGGCAGACGATCCCGATCCGCATCGGGCGCGCGGCCACGCCTCAGCTCGCTTCTTCGAGGCTGACCCGCTCGCCGGCCTCGAGGTCGGCGGGCCAGAACTTCTGCAGCATGTGCCAGTCGGCCGGGTGCGCGGCGATGTCGCCGGCGAAGATGTCGGCCAGCGCCTGGGTGGCCGCCGCGACCTCGGCGCGCGCGGTGACGCGGATGCGCGGGTGCAGCCGGATCTGCCAGCCGTCCTCGGTGAACCAGCAGCCGGCCGGGATCAGCGCGGCACCGGTCGTGGCGGCCAGCCGCGCCGGGCCGCCGGGGAAGCGGGCTTTTTCGCCGAAGAACTTCACCGGGATGCCGCTGGTGGTCAGGTCGCGGTCGCCCACCAGGCAGACGGCCTTGTTCTCGCGCAGCCGCTTCAGCAGCACGCGCATCGCCGAGCTGTCGCCGGTCAGCGGCACGATCTCGAAGCCGAGCGACTCGCGGTACTCGACGAACCGGCGGTAGAGCGACTCGGGCTTCAGCCGCTCGGCGACCGTCGTGAAGCCGCCGAGGTAGTCGGCGAGCCACACGCCGGCGATGTCCCAGTTCCCGCTGTGCGGCAGCGCCATCACCGCGCCGTTGCCCTCGGCGAGCGCGGCGTCGAGGTTCTCCACGCCGGTGATCGAGGCCGCGACCTTCTCGCTGACCTCCTTCTGGTCCATCGAGGGCAGGCGGAACGTCTCGTGCCAGTACCGGGCGTACGAGCGCATCGCGCGGCGGGTCAGCTCGTCCATCTCGACCTCGTCCGCCTGCGGCACGACGCGGGCGAGGTTGGCGCGCAGCTGCCGCACGCCTCCGCCGTCCCGCTTCACGGCGAGGTCCGCGCCGAGGGAGAAGACCGTCCCGCCGAAGCCGGGCGGCAGCCAGCCGGCCAGCTTCCAGCCGGCCGCGTAGCCGAACGCGCTCAGCCGCTCGGACAGCCTGGTCATGCCGGCTGCTCCCCGGCGGCGGCCTCGCGAGCCGCTTTCGCCACGGCGAGGAAGCGCTGCAGCAGCGTGACGACCGAGAGCACGGCGAGCAGCCAGAGCGTCACGTCCACGGTGTACGGGATGCCGAAGCCGTGCAGGCCGGTGCCGACCAGGGCGATGATCAGCCGCTCGGCGCGTTCGACGAGCCCGCCGTCCACCGGCAGGCCGGAGGCGTCGGCGCGGGCCTTGACGTAGGAGATGACCTGGGCGAGCACCAGGCACAGCAGCGCCGCGGCGGCGGCCGGGTGGTTGTCGTCGACGACGAAGCACCACCAGGCGATGGCGGCGAACAGCGCGCCGTCGACCAGCCGGTCGCAGGTCGCGTCCAGCACCGCGCCGAACGGGGTGCCGTAGCCGCGGGCGCGGGCCATCGCGCCGTCGAGGAGGTCGAGCATGGCGAAGCCCCACACCGTGAAGGTGCCCCAGAGCAGGTAGCCGTTCGGGAAGAAGGCCAGGGCGCAGGCGACGGCGCCGGCGGTGCCGAGCACGGTCATCGCGTTCGGGGTCAGCCCGGCGCGGACCAGCGCCTGGCCGATCGGGTCGGTGACGCGGGAAACGGAGGCACGCGCGAAGATATTGAGCATCGGTTCGTCTGAGGCACCTGGCTACGAGGGTCGGGTGGGCGAATGCAGCCTATCGACCCACCCCGGTGAACCCGACGCGCCGCCCCGGCTCAGCCCGATTTCGGCAGCGCGACGACGTCGCCGCGGTACTCGCGCGCCTCTTCGGCGGCCTGCGCGGCGGCGCACTTCGGCGAGAGGCGCTGCCGGATCGCGGCGCTGATCTCCCCGAGCGCGGTGACCTGCTCGGGCGTCAGCGGGTCGAAGAGGCTCTCGCGGACCGCCTCGACGTGCCCGGGCGCGGCCGCTTCGAGGGCGGCGAAGCCTTCCTGCGTGAGCACGGCCCAGGCGCCGCGTTTGTCGGTCGGGCAGGCCTCGCGCCGCACCCAGCCGTTGGCTTCCAACCGCGCGACAGCGTGCGAGAGCCGGCTTCGCGACGCCTGGCGGGCGTCGGCTAGCTCGCTCATCCGCAGCCGGCGGCCTTCGGCTTCGGAGAGCGCGACGAGGACTTCGTAATAGGTGTGCGGCATGCCCGAGTCGTGCTGCAGCTGGCCCTCGAGGTGCGCGCTGAGCATGCGGGTGGCCGCGTTGAACTCACGCCAGACGCGCTGCTCGTCGTCGCTGAGCCATCGGGTTTCGGACATACCCCCATCATACCCTCGGTTGAACACTCAATAAGGGTTTTCCGGCTCCGCCGAATCGGTTCTCACCAGGCGTCGGCCAGCATGTCCCGCGTCTCGCCCAGCAATTGCGGGAGCACCTTCGTCTGCCCGATGATCGGCATGAAATTGGCGTCCCCGCCCCAGCGCGGCACCAGGTGCTGGTGCAGGTGCGCCGCGATGCCCGCACCCGCGATGTGGCCCTGGTTCAATCCGATGTTGAACCCGTGCGCGCCGGAAACCGCGCGGATCACCCGCATCGCGTGCTGGGTGAACTCCGCGACCTCGCGCGTCTCCTCGACCGTCAGGTCCGGGTAGTCCGCGACGTGCCGGTACGGCACCACCATCAGGTGGCCCGGGTTGTACGGGTACAGGTTCAGCACCGCGAAGACCTGCTCGCCGCGCGCGACGATCAGCCCGGTCTTGTCGTCCAGGGACGGGATGCGGCAGAACGGGCAACCGGTGTCCTCGTCGTTCTCCGGCTTGTCCTGGCCCTTGATGTAGGCCATCCGGTGCGGGGTCCAGAGGCGCTGGAACGCGTCCTGGACCCCGATGCCCTGCTGCTCGACGAGCTCGGGACCCTCACTCACCGAACGACCGTCTCCAGCGCGTCGGCCGACGGCGACGCGTTCTCGCGGCGCTCGACCCACTCCGCGATCGCCTCGACCGCCTTCGCCACCGGCACGCCGTTGATCTGGCCGCCGTCGCGGAAGCGGAAGGACACCGCGCCCGCCTCGACGTCCTTCGCGCCGGCCAGCAGCATGAACGGCACCTTCTGCGTGGTGTGCGTCCGGATCTTCTTCTGCATCCGGTCGTCGCTCGCGTCGACCTCGGCGCGGATGCCCTTGGCGCGCAACGCCTTCTCGACGTCCTGCAGGTACTCCACCTGGTCGGCGGTGATCGGGATGCCGACCACCTGCACCGGCGACAGCCACGCCGGGAACGCGCCCGCGTAGTGCTCGGTCAGCACGCCGAAGAAGCGCTCGATCGAGCCGAAGAGCGCACGGTGGATCATCACCGGGGTCTGGCGTGAGCCGTCCGGCGCGGTGTACTCGAGCTCGAACCGCTTGTTCTGGTTGAAGTCCAGCTGGATGGTCGACATCTGCCAGGTGCGGCCGATGGCGTCCTTCGCCTGCACCGAGATCTTCGGGCCGTAGAAGGCCGCGCCGCCCGGGTCCGGGACCAGCTCGAGCCCGGAGTCGACGGCGGCCTGCCGCAGCGTCTCGGTGGCCTCCTCCCACTCCCAGTCCTCGCCGATGAACTTGTCGGAGTCCCCGCGGGTGGACAGCTCGAGGTAGAAGTCGGAGAGGCCGTAGTCGGCGAGCAGGTCGAGGACGAACTTGAGCAGCGACTTGAGCTCGCCCGGCATCTGCTCCTTGGTGCAGTAGATGTGGGAGTCGTCCATCGTCAGCCCGCGCACGCGGGTGAGGCCGTGCACCACGCCCGACTTCTCGTAGCGGTAGACGGTGCCGAACTCGAACAGCCGCAGCGGCAGCTCGCGGTAGGACCGCCCGCGCGAGCGGAAGATCAGGTTGTGCATCGGGCAGTTCATGGCCTTGAGGTAGTAGTTCTCCTCGTCGAACTGCACCGGCGGGAACATCGTGTCCGCGTAGTACGGCAGGTGGCCGGAGGTGTGGAACAGCTCGCCCTTGCTGATGTGCGGGGTGTTCACGAACTCGTAGCCGGCCTCCTCGTGGCGGCGGCGCGAGTAGTTCTCCAGCTCGCGGCGGATGATGCCGCCCTTCGGGTGGAACACCGGCAGACCCGAGCCGATCTCCTCGGGGAAGGAGAACAGGTCGAGCTCGGCGCCAAGCTTGCGGTGGTCGCGGCGCTCGGCCTCGGCGATGCGCTCGAGGTAGGCGTCCTGCGCCTCGGCGGATTCCCACGCGGTGCCGTAGATCCGCTGCAGCTGCGGGTTCTTCTCGCTCCCCCGCCAGTACGCGGCGGCGACGCGGGTCAGCGTGAACGCGGGGATGAACTTCGTGGTCGGCACGTGCGGACCACGGCAGAGGTCACTCCAGACACGTTCCTTGGTGCGCGGGTCGAGGTTGTCGTAGATGGTCAGCTCGCCCTCGCCCACCTCCATGACCTCGTCGGTGTCCACTTCGGACTTGAGGTCGACCAGCTCGAGCTTGAACGGCTCGTCCGCCAGTTCCTTCTTCGCCTCGTCCGCGGAGTCGAAAACGCGCCGCGAGAACTGCTGGGCGCCCTTGACGATCTGCTTCATGCGCTTTTCGAGCGCCTGCAGGTCTTCCGGGGTGAACGGCTTCTCGACGGCGAAGTCGTAGTAGAAACCGTCCTTCACCGGCGGGCCGATGCCGAGCTTGGCGTCGGGGAACTGCTGCTGCACGGCCTGGGCGAGCACGTGCGCCGCCGAATGCCGGATGACGCTGCGCCCGTCCTCGGTGTTCGCGGCGACCGGCTCGACCTCGGCGTCGGCCTCGGGAACCCAGGCGAGGTCGCGCAGCTTCCCGTCGGCGTCGCGCACGACGACGATCGTGTCCTCGCCCTTGGTCGGCAGGCCGGCTTCGCGGACCGCCGCGCCCGCCGTAGTGCCCGCCGGTACCACCACGCGGGAGGCGGCCACGGGGGAAACGGGGGGCGACTGGGACACGATCGGCTCCTCAAGCTGGAGTGACAAAGATGACGTCGTCGATGCTAGTCGGCGGCCCGCGCGCGCCTCACGCGCGTCCGGGAACGCCGGACGGGCCGCCCCCGGTTCCGGAGACGGCCCGTCGAAGCGGGGTCAGAGGGTCTCGACGACCTGGTCGAAGTCGAGCCGCGGCAGGCGGTCGAACCAGGGGTTCTCACCCGGCTTGCCGACGTTGACGACGACCAGCGAGCGCCACTTCTTGTCGGCGAAGAACTCGTCGTCGACGCCCTGGGCGTCGAAGCCGGTCATCGGGCCGGCGGCCAGCCCGGCGGCGCGGACGCCGATGATGAAGTAGCCGACCTGCAGCAGCGAGTTCAGCTTGGCGAACTCGACGCGGCCCTGCTCGTCGGAGAAGTTGTCCTTCACCTGCGGGGCGTGCGGGAAGACCTGCGGGATGTTCTCGTGGAAGTCGACGTCCGCGGCGAGCACGACGGTCAGCGGCGCGGCTTCGGTCTTGTCCCGGTTGCCCGGGGCCATGTGCGGGAGCAGGCGGGCCTTCGCCTCGGCGGTCCGGAGCACCAGCGCCCGCAGCGGCTGGGTGTTCATCGACGTCGGGGCCCACTTGACGAGGTCGTAGATCGCGCGGACCTGCTCCTCGGTCACCGGCTCGGAGCTGAAACTGTTGGCCGTGCGAGCCTCGCGGAAGAGGAGGTTCTGGACGTCCGCGGGAAGCTCGAGGGCCTCGGTCTGCTCGGCAAAGGTGGTCATGGGGCTGGGTTCCTTCCGTTGGTCGGGTACCCCGTGCAACCAGGTTGAGCGTTGAACTATTTCGCGTTCAACCATGCCGGACCGGTGAAGTGGATCACAAGCGTGAGGCGGCGGTTACGGGCCGCTACGGGCGGTCAGCCGACCGGGTCCGCCGGGTGCCGAGCCACCGCGGCGAACGGCGCATCCCCGGTCGCGCGACAGGTGCAGGGCCCGCGCGGCGAACAGCGGCGCTCCGGCGGCCTGATGAGTGGGGGAACCGGCCGCGATGAAGGAAAGAACACCCGGCCGGCCCAGCTCGCGGTCGCCCGCCGGGAGGGGTGGCGGCCGGCCAGGCCGTGCGGCCCGCGTCGGGGAGGGCGACCGGCCACCCTCCCTGACACGCGAACACGGCCGCCGACCCCCCTCGGCGGGGATCGGCGGCCGTGGTGCGCGACGCGCGGCCGGAACGGGTCAGTAGGCGCCCTGCCCGCCCATCACCGCGCGGAAGGTCTTCCAGAGGATCACCAGGTCGAGGGCCAGCGACCAGTCCTCCACGTACCGCAGGTCGAGCCGGATGCTCTCGGCCCACGTCAGGTCGCTGCGGCCGCTGACCTGCCAGAGCCCGGTCAGGCCCGGCTTGACCAGCAGGCGGCGGCGGGCGTCGGGGGCGTACTGCGCCGTTTCCTCCGGGAGCGGGGGCCGCGGGCCGACGAGCGACATCTTCCCCGCCACCACGTTGAACAGCTGGGGCACCTCGTCGAGCGAATACCGGCGCAGGAAACCACCCACGCGGGTGATCCTCGGGTCGCGCTTCATCTTGAACAGCGGGCCCGCGCCTTCGTTGTCCGCCTCGAGGGTCTTCCGGATTTCATCGGCGTTGGTGACCATCGTGCGGAACTTCAGCATGGTGAACGTCGCGCCGTCGCGGCCGACGCGGCGCTGGCGGTAGATCACCGGGCCGCGGTCGTTGAGCTTGATCGCCAGCGCGATCACCAGCAGCAGCGGGGAAAGCAGCGTCAGCAGGAACGCCGAGCCGGCGCGGTCCACGATCTCCTTCACCACGCGGCGGCCGCCGGTGAACATCGGGGCCGTGACGCGCAGCAGGGGCATCCCGAGCACGCCGGTGACGTTGAGGCGAGGGCCGGCGACCTCCATCAGGACGGGCGCCACGACCATTTCCGCGCCGGTGCCCTCCATGTCCCAGGCCAGGCGCTGCAAGCGCTTCGGCGTCCAGTACTGGTCCGCGGTGATCGCGACGACGCGGTAGCCGCCGCGCCGCACGTAGCGGGACAGTTCGTCGAGGCGCCCGACGACCGGGACGCCGTCGATTTCGCCGCTGTCGCGGTCGGCGCCGTGGCCCGTGAACGTGCACGCCGCCTCGACGCGCCAGCCGACGTGGACCTCGGACTTGGTGCGCGCGATCAGGTCGGCGACGGTTTCCGGGCTGCCCGCGGCCATCACCGGCAGCAGGCAGAGTCCCTTGGCGCGCTTGCGGTGCAGCACCTGGCGCAGCAGGTACCGCTGCGGGAAGGCGACGAGCGCGATCGCCGGGACGACGACGAAGACCCAGACCTGGACCTCGAGCGCGCCGAACAGCAGGCCGCCGAGCGCGACCAGGACCGCGGCGGTGATGAAGCCGCGGCCCAGGGTGCGGTATTCCTCGGCGCCTTCGCCGAGCACGCGCGGGCTCCAGGCCCGGCTGGCGGGCAGGGAGACGAAGACGGCGAGGATGGTGCCGAAGGCGTGCATGTCGTGCGGGGCAACACGATCGATGACGAACGCGCTGATCGCGATCACCAGCAGCGTGATGAAGACGTCGCTGCCGATGACCCAGGCTCTGTATCTCGCCTCCCAGGCCGCCGGCAGTGCCTTGGGGGACGGCGTGGCGGCCGGTTCGGCCTGCCGCTCGTCCCGCTGGGCGGGGCGGGGAATGGCCTGGAGGTCGATGTGCGGCGGTGGCTGGCTCACCGTGTACGACGGCCGCACCGACTCTTCCATCTGACCTCCCGGGACCAGGGATCGGGTTGGGTCCGCAAGCACGCTGCGTCACCGGAAGTGATTTCGTACAGTCACCACTACTGGATCTCGCGCGGCGCCCGCGGAGGGCTTCACACGGCAAGGTATCGGCGACCCTCTCAGCATCGTTACAAGGATTTCCAGCCACATGCCGCGCGTCTTTCCCGCCAGAAAATGGCCGCAAGATAACAAGATGATGACGATGCGTAATAGCGCGTATCCCCGGAAAAACTACGGAACGTAGCCGGAAGGGCGATGCCCGCACCCGGGTGGACCCGCGCTCTTCCGAACGGCCGAACGGGCCCCTCGGCTCTACTGTGGACACTGCACGCGCCCACGGGTCCACAGTGGACCCGGCCGACTCGTCCGCGACGATCGTCGCGCGCCCGACTCGTTCCACGGAAGATCGCCGCGACGACAGTCCTCAGAGGCATTTCAACGGGGCTCGCGCGGTCGCCCGGGAACCCCTCTCGTGGACAGATACGGACGCGTCGAACGGATCGTTCACTCCGCTTAGGGGGTAACGAGGACCACACTCGTGGCCAACCTCACAAAGGTGACCACGGCCCGGGGGTCCGGGGGCTTGCCCCCGGCGGGGGCGTGGGGGCTCGGCCCCCACAAGACACAAAAGCGAGAGCCCTGTCCGCGCAGTTCGCGGACAGGGCTCTACCAGCTCTCGCGTGGGCGATACTGGGATCGAACCAGTGACCTCTTCGGTGTGAACGAAGCGCTCTCCCGCTGAGCTAATCGCCCGCTCGCGGTGTTGGCCAGAACACTAGCGTACGACTTCCGGGCGCCTGCAAACGGGTGGTCTCGGCCGACCACACTCCGCTTACCGGTGAGTACGGAACGAACAACCCCGAGCTAGCCGGGGTTGTGGCTGGCGGGGGCCGCCCGACACGACGTTCGACATCCGTGCGACGGTGCTATCGCCCGGCGGCTAAACCGCGCAGTATGGAGAAGTGGGCCCACACGGGGCGCGCCGGTCGATCGCGCGCCGTGCGGGTGAACACGGGCGCAAACGGGGGCTGATGGGCCCGTACGGGTGATGTGCGGCGCACCTGCGACGGAATCGGCCTCCCGATGCGTCCCAGTGGTGACGCCCTCGGCCGGGCCGGGCCGGGAAGGGAGACGAAGGGTAGGACGATGCGCAACGATCACGTGACGCTCCGCTCGACGGCGGTCTTCGACCTGCTGGCGCCGCGGACGCCCGCGGTTCCGGTCAAGGTGGAGCTGCGCTACGACACACGCGACCCGTATGCGGTCGTCGCCGCCTTCCGCACCGGCCGCGCCGGCTGGGTCGAGTGGGTGTACGCGCGTGACCTCCTCGCGGACGGCCTGCTGGCCGACGCGGGTGACGGGGACGTCCGCATCCGCCCTTCGGTCGAAGACCCCGAGTCCGTGCTGATCGAGCTGAACTCGCCGTCCGGGCACGCCATGTTCGAGGCGTCGGCCCAGGAGCTGGCCGACTTCCTCGACCGGACGTACGACGTGGTCCTCCCGGGCAACGAGCACCTGTGGGTCGACGTCGACGACGCGCTCACGCACCTGATCCCGCACGATCTGGCCTGATGACGGGCCTGCAACGGCTCAGTGACACCCCGGTGTCGGAGCCGTTTCCGGGGTCCGATATGGTTTTCCCACACCACGGCGACGGGGTGAGCGACAGGGCCACGGCCCCGGAGCTCCCGAACCGCAGCCGGGAAGTGCGGATGTAGCGCAGCTGGTAGCGCATCACCTTGCCAAGGTGAGGGTCGCGGGTTCGAATCCCGTCATCCGCTCGGAAAGGCTCTCGGGCCTGTCACGGTGGAGTGGCCGAGAGGCGAGGCAACGGCCTGCAAAGCCGTGTACACGGGTTCGAATCCCGTCTCCACCTCGCGCGATTAGCTCAGCGGGAGAGCGCTTCCCTGACACGGAAGAGGTCACTGGTTCAATCCCAGTATCGCGCACCATCACGAAGCCCCGTTCCTCCTCGGAGGAGCGGGGCTTCAGTCGTCGGATGACGATGGGCCCCGAGGCGCGACCGCAGGTGCGGAAACCACGGCACCAGCTTCGCCCGCTCCCCCGGATACAGCGCCACCACCGGCTGCTCGGCGGCGGAGATCACCAATCGCCGGGCGTATCGTCGGAAACGTGGAGAAGCGCGTCGCGACGGAGTTGATCGAGGGGGCTCGCGCCGAGACCGAGCGACTGGTCGCGGCCTTGGCGCGGCAACGCGACGACATCGTGGCGACCTCCCAGTTCGACAGCGGCGACGACGAACACGACCCCGAAGGCGCGACCATCGCCTTCGAGCGGGCACAGGTCCAGGCCTTGCTGCGGCAGGCGCAGGACGACCTTGCGGCGCTGAACAAGTCCGCGGAACGCGTGGAAGCCGGTGTCTACGAAGTCTGTGAACGCTGCGGCGGTCCGATCGCGGAGGACCGGCTGCTCGCCTTGCCTGCCACGAGGATCTGCATCACCTGCGCGAATCGGAGGTGATGACCCCGAGTCCGAATTGGACGCACGGTGGACCCCACCAGTTGCAGCCTGGACTAAGGCCGGCCCGACGCGACCGGCCATCGCCGGCGAGCCGGACATGAACGACTTGGACGGTTGCGCACCCCGCCGAGCGAATCGTCAGGACCACAGCCGCGAGCAGGTCGCGCCGGCCTCTGGTCAACCGGGCCCGGATGTACCAGGATCCTCGCGTGCCCGACTTCAGAGGTTTCACCCTGATCGCCCGGATCGGGCTGGTTTGCTACGCCCTGGTCCACCTGGTCGTCGCTTGGCTGGCCGCTCAGGTCGCCCTCGGCGACAACGAGAAGGCCGACAAGGCCGGCGCCCTGCAGATCGTCGCCTCGAGTGGTGGGGCCTGGCTGCTCTGGGTGATCGCCGCCGGTACCGGCTTGCTCGCGCTGTGGCAGCTCACCGAGGCGATCACCGGTCACCGCCACGCCGCGCCACGCCGGCGGTGGGTGCGGCGCGCGACCAGCGGGGTCGAGGTCGTGCTGTACGGCCTCGTCGCCTACAGCGCCGGCAAGATCGCGACCGGCGGCTCCGGTAAGGCGGGGTCGGTGGTGGCCACCGTGCTGGCCGAACCCTGGGGAGCCGCCGCGGTGATCGTCGCCGGCGGGGCCGTCATCGTGGTCGCGGCCTTCCTCGGCTACCGCGGGCTCCGGAAGAAGTTCGTCCACGACCTGGACCTCACCGCAACGTCCCGAGCGGTCCGGCGATCGACGGAGCGACTGGGCCAGGTGGGCTGGATCGCCATGGCGATCGCCTACGGCACCGTGGGCGCCATGTTCATCGTCGCCGCCCTCGACTACGACCCCGCCAAAGCGGGCGGCCTGGACCCCGCGCTCAAAACGCTCGCGCTCCAGCCCTACGGACAAGCACTGCTGCTCGCCCTGGCCGCCGGCATCGCCCTCTTCGGCGTGTTCGCACTCCTCGAAAGCCGCTACCGCAAGATCTGACCGCCGCCGCCCGCGCACTCCTTTCGACGGGGACAGGGTTCTCGGGCCGCCGCGCACTCCGACCCCGCGCGGTCGAGATCGACCGCTCTACCGAGCCAGGCCGTTGAGCACGTCGGTCAGCTGGCGCTCGGTGTCGTTGCCGAGCTTCTCGAACACCACTTTGCCCAGCGGCGCCGCGAGTTTCGCGGCCCCCTTGAACTCCAGGTCGTTGGTGTAGGTGATGCGTGACCCGGTCCCGTCGGGGACGATGTCGATGGTCTCGGTGGAGGTCGCGGTGTCGTTGCGGCCCACCAGCACGACCTGGTCGGCTGACAGCTGTTCGAGCGTGTAGGTCAGCTCGGTGCCGACCCCCGCGATCTTCGAGGTGTTGTGCCACGACGACCCGACCCGCACGGGCCCGTCGTCGTTGCGGCTGCACCGCTCGGTGCCGGGGTCCCATTGCTCGGCGTGGCCGAAATCGGCGAGGTACGGCACGACGACGTCGGGCGCGGGATCGACGGTGAAGGTA
Organism: Amycolatopsis sp. NPDC003865; assembly: GCF_053605345.1. Lineage (NCBI taxonomy): Bacteria > Bacillati > Actinomycetota > Actinomycetes > Pseudonocardiales > Pseudonocardiaceae > Amycolatopsis > Amycolatopsis sp. NPDC003865. The sequence goes on from NZ_JBSGJA010000001.1 coordinate 55,639, forward strand.
CGGGACACAGTGGTCAAGGTGCGTTCTTCCTTTCGGCCGGTGGGCGACACGGTCCACTGAGGACACGACCGTGGCCGCGCAGCGCGTTTCGGGTACCCCGCGCGCTCGCTGCGCAATCAGGGAGTCGACGGTCGCCCGCTGACACCGACCCATCTGGAGCCCATGAGGATCAGCGGCGGATGAGACCCAGGTCGATGGCGGTCGCGACGGCGGCGGTGCGCGAGTCGACGCCGAGTTTGGTGTAGCAGCGGGCCAAATGCGACTTCACCGTGCCTTCGGTGAGCTGGAGGCGCCGCGCGATGGCCCGGTTGGACAGCCCGTCGGCGACCAGGGTGAGCACCTCGAGCTCGCGCCGGGTCACCGCGACCGCGGGCCGGCGCATCCGGTCGAGGAGCCGGTCGGCGACGGTCGGCGCCAAGGTGGTGCGTCCGGCCGCGGCGGTGCGCACGGCGGCGGCCAAGTCGTCGGGATCGGCGTCCTTGAGCAAGTATCCGGTGGCCCCGGCCTCGATGGCGGGCAGGGTGTCGGCGTCGGTGTCGTAGGTGGTGACGACCAGGACGCGGGGCGCGCCGGGCCGTGCGGTGATCGCCGCGGTGGCTTCGGCCCCGCTCATCCCCGCACCGAACTGCAGGTCCATCAAGACCACGTCGATGTCGCCCTCGGCCGCCCGGATCACCGCGGCCTCGCCCGTCGCGGCTTCGGCGACCACGACGAGACCGGGCTCGGTCTCCAGCACGGCACGCAGCCCGGCGCGCACGACCGGGTGGTCGTCGGCCAGCAGCAGGCGGATCGGCGTCTCGGTCACGGACGGGCCTCGCGCGGGGTGTCGCCGGACAGGGGAAGCCGGGCGGTCAAAGCGGTGCCGTGGCCGGGTGCCGACCCGACGGTGAGGGAACCACCGAGCGCGCGCGTGCGGGCCCGCATCGCGGCCAGCCCGAACCCGCCTTCGCCGGGGTCGGACGCCGGCCGGGCGTCGGGGTCGAAGCCGGCGCCGTCGTCGACGACGTCGAGCGTGACCTCGTCGCCGAGGTAGCTCAAGGTGAGCTCGACCGCGGTGGCGCCGGAGTGGCGGACGGTGTTGGCGAGGGTGGCCTGGGCCACGCGCAGCAGGGCGACTTCGTGCGCGGTCGGCAGCGGCACCACGGCACCGGCGAGGTGCAAGCGCGCGGTGATCCGGTGCCGGCCACTGGTGTTGGCACACAAGCGTTCCAGTGCGCCGGCGAGCGTGGTGCCGTCGAGCGCCGGCGGCGTGAGGGCGACGACGAAACGGCGCGCTTCGGCGAGGTTGTCCGCGGCCGCCTGGCGTGCTTGGTCCACGTACCGGGCGGCGTTGCCCGAGGTTTCGGGCAGGGACCGGCCGGCGGCCCGCAGCAGCAGCTGGATGCTCGACAGCCCCTGGGCGAGGGTGTCGTGGATCTCGCGGGCCAGGCGTTCCCGTTCGGCCAGCACCCCGGCTTCGTGCTGGGCCTCGGCCAGGTCGGCGCGGGTCGCGGTCAGCTCGTCGATCAGGCGCCGCCGCTGCTCGCTTTCCCGGTACAGCGCCTGGTATCCCCACACCACGGCGACCGCGACGGCCGCACCGAGCGCCGGGCCGATCGCGGCGGCCGGGCTGAAGGCACCCTGGTGCGCGGCGAACGCCGCGATCGCGGCCACCGCCGTCGCGATCACCGCGGTCAGCCCGCTCCGGCGCGAAAGCAGGTGAAGCTGCAGGAAGTACAGGGGAAAGGCGACCCACACCCCGTCGCCGGTCAGCACCACCAGGGCGAGCCACCCGGCGCCCAGGACACCCAGCCACGCCGCGGCGGCCCGCCGGGACGCACGGACGTGCGGCAGGAGCGGCCCGGCCGCGTAGATCACACCGCAGGCCACCGCCACCACGACGACCGCCGCGGCCCGGGGCTGTCCCCCGGCCAAGGCCCGCGCCGCCGCCAAGCCGAGCAGGGCGACGACCAGCAGGTGCAGGCACCAGGTCAGCACCCGGCTGGTCGGGGTCAGGGCAGGGGCGGCGGTCACAGTGCCTCCCAGGCTACGGAGCCGGGGCGGGAACCACCTCTATCGAAAGGTGGAACCGGCGCGCCGCCCTCCGGCCCGGGAAGTGCCATCCCCGGCGCGATGCCGCAGCGGACGTTCGCGACGACGATCGACGCCATGTTCGTCGCCTGGAGAGACCTGAAGTTCGCCAAAGGGCGGTTCGCCCTGATGGGCGCCGTCATCGTGCTGATCACCCTGCTGGTCGGCCTGCTGTCCGGGCTGACCGCCGGGCTCGGCCGGCAGAACGTTTCCGCCATCACCGGCCTGGACGCCGACAAGATCGCCTTCGCCGCACCCAGCGGCGACCAGGGTGTGTCCTACGCCGACTCCGCCGTCACCGACACCCAGGTGCGGCAGTGGTCCACCGCCCCCGGGGTCACCAGGGCCGAACCGCTGGGCATCACGACCACCAGGGCCACCGCGGGCGCCCGGAGCACCGGCGTCTCGGCCTTCGGTGTCCGGGCCGGCTCCGCCCTCGCCCCGGACGGCGTCAAGCTCACCGAGCACGGCGTGATCCTGTCCACCACAGCCGCCGCGGACCTGGGCATCCGGCCCGGAGACGACGTAACCCTGGCCGGACGGCGGCTGACCGTGGCCGCCGTCGCCGGAGACGCCTCCTTCAGCCACACCCCCGTCATCTGGACCACGCTCGAGACCTGGCGGACGGTCGCCCCGCCGACCGGCGGCGACGCGACCGTGATCGCCCTGACCACCACAGCCGGCGCCGCCATCGAGTCCACCGACCACGCAGCCGGAACCAGGACCGTCGCCCGGGACGACTCGCTGTCCGCGATCGGCTCCTACTCGTCCGAGAACGGTTCCCTGCAGCTGATGCGTGGCTTCCTGTTCGCCATTTCCGCCCTGGTCATCGGCGCCTTCTTCACCGTCTGGACCATCCAGCGCAGCGCCGACGTCGCCATCCTCAAGGCCCTGGGCGCGACCACGGCGACGCTGCTCAAGGACGCCCTGGGCCAGGCCTTCGTCCTGCTCGCCGGCGGCACCCTCGCCGGCACCGGGCTCGCCGCCGCCGCCGGCGCCGCTCTCAGCGGCTCCGCGATCCCCTTCGTCCTCACCCCCGCCACGGTGCTCGTCCCGGCCGCCGTGATGGTCCTGCTCGGCGCGCTGGGCGCCACGCTCGCGATCCGCCGCATCACCTCCGTCGACCCGCTGACCGCACTGGGGAGCACCCGATGAGCCTCACCCTGACCGACGTCACTCTCACCTACCCCGACGGCGACACCCGCCTCACCGCCCTCGACCGGGTCACCCTCGACGTCCCCCGCGGCAGCCTCACCGCCGTCGCCGGCCCGTCCGGTTCCGGTAAGTCCAGCCTGCTGGCCGTCGCCGCCACGCTCGTGACGCCCGACTCCGGCACCGTCGTCGTCGACGGCACCACCGCCACCGGCCTGCCCCGGGGACAGCTCACCGACCTGCGCCGGCGCACGATCGGGATCGTCTTCCAGCAGCCCAACCTGCTGCCCGCGCTCACCGCCGCCGAACAGCTCCAGGTGATAGCCCGCATCGACGGACGCTCCCCGGCCAAGGCCCGCGCCCGCGCACTGGACCTGCTCGACGCCGTCGGCCTCGCACCCCAGGCCGCCCGCCGCCCCCACCAGCTCTCCGGCGGCCAGCGCCAGCGCGTGAACATCGCCCGGGCGCTGATGAACGACCCGACCGTCCTCCTGGTCGACGAACCCACCAGCGCGCTCGACCACGAGCGCGGCGCCGCGGTCATCGACCTCATCACCCGCCTCACCCACCAGCGGGCCACCGCGACCGTCCTGGTGACGCACGACCGCACCCACCTCACCTCGGTCGACCAGGTCACCGAAGTCCGGGACGGTCGGCTGCGCGTACCGGATCCGGCCCGCTGACCCGCGGCGCGGCTCACCCTCGCTGTCCGGTTCGGGGTGCTCGATCCGGGTGTCGACGACGAAGGTGTCGGCCGTGCCGATGGCCGGCAGGGTGCCGGGCAGCTCCAGGGTGGTGCTCGACGTGTCCGGCACCTGCCCCGACCCGGCTAGTGCCGACCCTGGCCTCGACGCGGATCTGTCCGCGGTTCGTGTTCGGGGAGAAGGCGCCGCCGACTCGGTACTGGGCACCGACGAGGCGGGCGCCGACGAGGACCGCGGCCGCCACGATCGCGCGGAACTCACGGGTTTGGGGTCGCGTCGCCGAGACGGGGAAAGCTCTCACCGTCCGACGGCGAGTGCCGGTCGCGCCGCACTTCGCAGAGCGGCCGCTGTCCCGGCGATCGCGAACGCCGTGTGCAGCAGCGGGCGGGCGGCGGGTGCCGCCAGCCAGCGCTGCCAGCGCAACGGCTGCAGCGACTCCCGCAGCGCCGGCACCGCGTAACGGGTCATGTCGCGGTGGAAGTCGTGCAGTGCCGTCGCGACCGGCAAGCCCCGCGGCGACGAACCGGCGACCTCGTCGCGGTGCCCGCCGGCCGCGCGGACGAGGTGGCCGGTCAGCAGGTCGGCGTCGCGGATCGCGGTCGAGGCGCCCTGTCCACCGGTGGGCGGCATGGCGTGCACGGCATCCCCCAGCGCGGTCACGGCCTGCACCGGCCACGGTGTCAGGTCGGCGGCCGGATCGGCGGCGTAGTGGGAAAAGCGCGTGGCCTGGGCGGGGTCGGACCGGTCGAGCACCGCGTGCATCCACGGCGCGAAGCCGGCCAGCAGCCGCCGTGCCTCGGCGAGTGGCGGTGCGTCGCCGGCGGCGTCGTCCCCGACGGTGGGCACGACGACACCCCACACCACGTACCCGGGTTCGACGATCGCGGGCACGTCGCGGCAGGCCTGCGCGGCGATGGGCGCGGTGGCCGGGTCGTGCAGGGTCAGGAACACCGCCGTGCCGTCGGGGGCGAGGGCGAAGGCCGGACCGTGCCGCAGCGCCGGCGGCATCGCCGACCGGATCTCCGCGTCGAGCGCGGCGCTGCCGGCCAGCCCGAAGGTGGCGAGCTTGCGGGCCGTGGCGGCGCCCGTCAGGGCGGTCAGCACAGCGGATCGGGCGCCGTCCGCGCCGACGAGCACGTCCGCGGTTTCGCGGGAGCCGTCGGCGAACTCCGCGGTCACGGAGCCATCGGGGTCGTGGGCGAAGCCGGTGAACTCGGCACCCAGGCGGATTTCCTCCCGCAGGCCGTGGCCGAGGAGCCGGCGCAGCGGGATCCGCCCGATCATCAGGTGCTCGCCGTCGTCGCCTCGGGGGATCCGCGCCAGCTGCCGCAGCCGGTGGTCCAGGATCCCGAACTGCCGGGACGACCTCGATCCCGAGCTGCTGGCCAGCACCGCCTGGAACAGCGGCGCCGGGAGCCGCCGCCGCAGCGCCGCCGTCGCGGCCGGATTCAGGTGCAGCCGGTAGCCCCCGGTCAGTGCCAGCTCGGTGTCCCGCTCGTGGACGGTCACCTCGATTCCGGCGCGCCGCAGTCCCTGAGCCAGCACGAGCCCGCCGACGCCGGCTCCGACAACGATCACGCGCATCGCCACTCCGAATCAGCCGGTTGATAGTTCTCGAGCGAACTCTCCTTGCTCGTCTCGCCAAGCTATCAGCCAGCTGATACTTTGGCGAGGTGACTGACTCGAACCGAAACTCGGTCGCGCTGGCGGACCTCCCGGCTTGGGCGGTGGTGCAGGCCTACCACGCGCTCGCGCGTGAGCTGTACGAACTGTTCGCCCGCCACGAGCTCACGCCGGTCCAGTTCGGCGTCCTGGCCCAGCTGGCCGAATCACCCGGCCTGGTGCAGGCGGAGCTGGCCCGGCGGGTACTGGTCCGGCCGCAGAGCATGACGGCGATCATCAGCGATCTCGTCGCCCGGGACTTGCTTCGGCGCGAAGGACCCGGCGGCCGGGGCAGACCGGCGCCGGTGCGGATCACCGAGCACGGCCGGCGGGTACTCGCCGCCGCGGCCGAGTCGATGCGGGACTTCAACGAACCGGCCCAGCTGGGATTGGCTCCGTACGAGGCAGGCATGCTCACTGCCTTGCTGCACAAGCTGATCGCCGCCCGCGACCGGAGCGGGCGCACCGCACGGCGGCCGGGTTCGTGAACCGGTCGTGGCGGCGGCTGCTCCTGGCCGTGGCGGAGAACGTCGGCGTTCCGGTCGGCAGCTACCTGCTGCTGACGTCGGTGGGCTGGCCGCCGGTGTGGGCGCTGGTCGGCGCGGCCGGGGTGTCCGTGCTGGTCCTCGCCGCGCAGTACGTGCGCAAGCGTGAGCTGACCACTTTGGGTGTGCTGGTGCTGGCCCGCTTCGCCCTCGGCGTGGTCGTCGCGGCGGTGACCGGCGACGCTCGCCTGGAGCTGGCCAAGGACTTCGTGATCACTTCGGCCATCGGCGGGTTCGCGGCTCTCAGCCTGCTCTTCCGCCGCCCGCTCATCGCGCGCATCCGCCGTGACCTGTCCGGCGATCCCGGCGGGTTCGACCGCTGGTGGGCCGCGGACCGCGGGTTCCGCCTGGTGCACCGGCGGCTCACCGTCGCCTGGTCGGCGGGCCTGGTGGCGGAGGGAGCGGTGGCGTTCGTGGTGATCTACAGCCTGCCGCTCACCGCCGCCGTCGTCGCCACCTCGGTGCTGGCCCCGGCGACGCTGGCCGGGCTGATCACCCTGACCGAGTGGCGCGCTCGCCGCTACACCGGCACGCACCCTTCGCCGAACCGGTCCATCACCCAGTCGGCGATGTAGGTGCTGACATAAGGCAGGTGATCGAGTCCGATGTGCTCGGTCGCCCCCTCTTCCGGTGTGAAGACCCGCAATTCGCGCCGAGGCGAGTTGACCGCCTGGTCGTAGGAGCGGTGGGCGTACTCCAGCGGGATCTGGCGGTCGTTCTCGCCGTGGGCGATGAGGAACGGGACCGTGATCTTCTCGACCACGCCGTCCAGGTGCACGTCGTCGGCCAAGGCGACGAACCTGTCGAGGTCGTCCTGGCCCCAGACCCACAGCACGTGCTCCCAGTAGTGCGGGACCGGCCGCTCCCCCTCGCGTTCCAGGCGGCGCCGTTGCACCGCGCCCCAGTTGTGGTTCGCGCCCCAGGCGACGCACAGCGCGAACCGCTTCTCGAACGCCGCCGCGCGGGGCGCGTAGTAGCCGCCCAGGGACCAGCCCACGATCCCGATCCGGCCGGTGTCCACTTCGGACCGCGTTTCGAGCCAGTCCACGGCCGCGCCCGCCCAGGCTTCGGCGTCGATGCGGGCCGTGAGGCCTTGCAGGCGCAGGGCTTCGCCGGTGCCGGGCTGGTCGAGCATCAGGCACGAGATCCCGCGCTCGGCCAGCTCCCGCCAGTGCGCCGAGCTGTACATGTGCTCCTTGGTCGAGTCCAAGCCGTTGACCAGGACGATCACCGGGGCCGGCCCGGCGTCGGTGGCCGGCGCCAGGGAAAGGTAGGCCGGCAGGGTCGTGCCTTCGTACGGGATCGCCACCCGGGAGATCCGCCGGTCGCGAAGGTCGAAGGACTTCTGCGCGAGTTCGAGGACCCGGCGGTAGGTCGGCAGCCGGTTCGGGTCGGCGTGGGCGAGCATGCGCTCGGCTTGGCAGAGGTAGTTCGTGGCCCGGAAGTACAGTTCGCCGGCGGTGCGGGCGTGCCCGGCCTTCTCGGCCTGCTCGGCTCGGGTCACGAGCTGGTCGGTGAGCGCGGTCCAGGCTCGCAGGAAGTCCGGCGTTCCGGCGTCCGAGCCCCGGGCCGCGGCTTCGCGGATGGGGCGGCAGGCGCGGTCGACCTCGTCGATCAGGCCGCCGCTGTTGAGCGCGGCGACCACGCCGAGGTTCCAGACGTAGTTGCCGGGGAAGTATTCGAACACGGGGTTCCCTTTCAGGTTCGGGCGGCTTCGCTGATCGACTTGACGCCGCCGTGCGCGGTCAGGCCGCCGTCGACGGGGATCTCGGCGCCGGAGATGTAGGAGGCCGCGTCGCCGATCAAGAACGCGACGAGCGCGGCGACCTCCTCGGCGGTCCCGGTGCGGCCGAGCGGGGTCTCGGCGACGTTCGCGGCCCGGAAGCCGGGCGGCGCCGACTCCGTCATCGGGGTTTCGATGTACCCGGGGTGCACGGCGTTGACGCGGATGCCCCGGCCGCCCAGCTCCAGGCACGCGGCCTTGACGAAGCCGCGCAGCGCCCACTTGCTCGCGGTGTAGGCGAGCGGGTAGTGCCCGGTCAGCGCCGCGGCCGAGCCGGTCACGACGATCGACCCACCGGGCGGCATCAGCGGCACCACCGCCTGCACGGCCCGCAGGACGCCGCCGACGTTGACGTCCTGCACGCGCGCCAGGTCGCCGGGAGCCAGCTCGCCGAGCCGGGTCCGCCAGGTGGTGCCCGCGGCGGCGACGAGCCCGTCGACCCGCCCGAGGTTCGCGGCGAGCCCCGCCCACCCGTCGTCGTCGGTCACGTCGAACCGGTGGTGCTCGACGCCGGGCAGGCCGGGGTCCTCGGCACGGTCGACGCCGATCACGCGTGCGCCTGCCGCGGCCAGCAGCCGCGCCGTCGCCGCGCCGATGCCGTGTGCCGCACCGGTGACGACCACGACCTTGCCGGTCACCGCGACCGCCGCCGCGGCCGCGAGCGGGCCGGCCGGACCGGCGGCAGCTCTGCCCCGGCGACGACGGTATTGCGGATCGTCCCGATGCCTTCGACCGTCATCTCCACGACGTCACCCGGGCGCAGCGGCTCCTGCGTGCCACCGCGGCCCCACAGTTCCGCCAGGCAGCCGCCGTTGCCGCAGGTCCCGGAGCCCAGGACGTCGCCGGCCCTCAGCCGGGTACCCCGGCCGGCGTAGGCGGCCAGCTCCTCGAACGGCCAGCCCATGTTGGACAGCAGGTCCTGCCCCACTTGCACGCCGTTGACCGCCACCCGCAGGTCCAGCGCCAGGAAGCCGTCCGCGTCGCGGTAGGGCTCGAGTTCGTCGGCCGTGACGAGCCACGGGCCGAGCGTCGTGGCCGAATCCTTGCCCTTGGCCGGCCCGAGGTTGACCTTCATCTCGCGGCGCTGGAGGTCGCGGGCGGACCAGTCGTTGAGGATCGTGTAGCCGAAGATCCCGTCGGGGCCCAGCACGGCGGCGACCTCCAGCTCGAAGTCGAACAGCCGCGAGCCCGGCGGGACCGGCACGTCGTCGTGCGCGCCGACCAGCGCGCAGGGATTGGTGAAGTAGAACGTCGGCGCCTCGTACCACTCCGGCGGCACCGACCCCGGTGCGACCATGCCTTCGACGTGTTCCTCGAACGCCACGAAGTCCCGGACGCTCGGCGGATCGAGCGGCGGCAGCAGCCGCACCTCGGCCAGCGGCACCGAGGGTCCGCCGGGGACGGCCGGTCCGCCGCGGATCACGTCGAGCACCGTCACCCCGGCCGGGAAAGCGTGGACGCCGTCGCCGGAGACGACGCCCGCGTGCACGGTACCGCCGTGCTCGTAGGTGGCGAAGCGCATCAGACCGGGGGCGCCACGAACAGACCCTTGTCGGGGTCGTTGAACGACTTCCGGGCGACGAACTCGTTCATCGCGTTCGCCGTGCCCCACTGGTCGGACACCTCGGGGTCGCTGAAGTCGTAGAGGTGCGGGTGCCAGGTGTCCTCGTCGACGAGCTCCAGCTCGGTCGTGTACTCCACCGTGTTGCCGTGCGGGTCGAGGAAGTAGCTGAAGGTGTTGTTGCCCGCCAGGTGCCGGCCCGGCCCCCAGATCTTCTCGACACCCGCGCGCAGCAGCCGTCCGGTGCCGCGCATGTACTCGTCCAGGCCGCGCATCTCGAACGACACGTGGTGCAGCGACGGGTGCGGGCACCGGGCGATGGCCATGCTGTGGTGCCAGGAGTTCACCCGCAGGAACCACATCATCTCCCCCATCCGCGGGTGGGTCAGGATGTCCGACAACCGGAACCCGAGGTGCTTCTCGTAGAACGCCCGGGTCGCCTCGGGGTCCGCCGAATTGATCACGACGTGGGACAGGCGGACCGGGACCGCTTCGCCGGCTTCGATCCTGCGGTGGGCGCGGACGGCGACGCCGGCGCTGATCTCGATCGTGCGGCCCTCGTTGTCGAAGAACCGGAACCCGTAGCCGCCGCCCGGCGTGTGCAGCGCCCGGGGCTCGTGGACGAGGGTCACCCCCGCGGTGGCCAGGCGAGCCGCGAGCGTGTCCACATCGGACGGGGTGGCAACGCCGAACGCGATCAGGTCGATCCGCTTGTCACCGGCTTGGCGCAGCCGCACGACGTACTGCTCGGGCGAGCCTTCCGCGGCGAGGAACGCGACACCGGTGTCGGTGTGCTCGGTCTTCAGGCCCCAGGCACCGGTGTAGAAGTCCCGTTGGCGGGCCAGGTCCGGCACGGCGAGGTCGACGTGCCGCAGGTGGGTGATCATCTCGTTCTCCTCCGGAGGGTCAGGCGGGTTCGACGACGAGGGCGGCGATCCGGGCGATCAGCCCCGGGACGTCGCCTTGTTCCCGGCCCAGGAGCCACTGTCCGAGCTGGACGGACGCCTCGACGACCGTGGCCGCCCGCGCGCAGCGGCGGTCGGCGAACTCGGTCCAGACGCGGTCGTCGAGGGTCTCCGCGGCCAGCAGCAGCTCGGTCAGCACGGCTGCGTCTTCGAGGGCCTGGGCCCCGCCCTGGGCCAGGGTGGGCGGGCAGGAGTGCGCGGCGTCGCCGATCAGCACCACGCGCCCGCGGTGCCACGGCGCCGGCAGGACGTGGGTCTCGAACAGGGTGTAGTTGACCCGGGACGCGTCGGTGAGCGTGGCCCGGACGTCGTCCCACGGGCCGTGGTACGCCGAAGCGAGTTCGCGCATGGTCGCGAGCTGGTCCGCCGGGGACAGGCCGCCGCGGTCCTGCGCGGCCTCGACGACGTAGGCGTACAGCGTGTCCTCGCTGGTCGGGCAGTACCCGGCGATGTAGGACGGGCCGCCGTAGAACAGGTCGGTCCGGGTCACCGAAGCCGGACGCGGGCCGAACGCGCGCCAGATGCCCATGCCCGTCGGCCGGATCCCCGGCTCGATGCCCAGCAGCCGGCGGACCGTCGAGCGGATGCCGTCGGCGCCCACGACGAGGTCGTAGCGGCCGGCCGAACCGTCGGAGAACGTGACCTCGACGCCGCTCGCGTCCTGCGCCAACGTGGTCACCGTGAGCCCGAAGCGGATCTTCACCCCGGCCGAACCGGCGCGCTCGTGCAGGATCCGCGCCAGGTCCGGCCGGGGTATCCCCACCGTGGCCGGCAGGTCGGGGCCGCCGGTCCGCACGTCGGGGAGCTCGGCGAGCAGTGTCCCGGCGGGGTCCGGGGCACGCAGGCCGAGACTGTCGAAGCTGTATCCCTGCGTCCGCACGGCTTCCCAGACGCCGAGCTTGCGCAGCTCGCGCAAGGCGTTGCCCTGCAGGGTGATTCCGGAGCCGACGGCGGCGATGTCCGGCTTCAGCTCGATCAGGTCGACCGCGACGCCGTGCGCGGCGAGGTGGATCGCGGTCGCGCTACCGGCGAGGCCACTGCCGACCACGAGGACGGTGTGCACGGCGGGCATGGGGACTCCTTCGTCCGGTCCGGAATGGACTACTTGACGGCGATCGGGGCGACCGGCGCGCCGACCGCCCCGGTCACCGGCAGGGGGTCGGCGGTCAGCCAGAACTCGTACCGGCCGTCGGCGGCGCAGTCCGCGGCCAGCGCGTCGAGGTCCCACATCTCGCCGAGGAACAGCCCGATGTGCGGGATGGCGACCTGGTGCAGCGGCTGGAACGCGTCGTCGAACTCGTTGGGCCGGACCTCGAACCCCCAGGTGTCGGTGGCGATCGCGGCGATTTCGGTGTCGTGCAGCCAGTCCGCGGTGGTGAACGACAGCCCGGGCGCGGGCCCGCCCGCGTAGTCGCCCCAGCCCTCGCGCCGCGCCCGGGCGAGCCGCCCGGTCCGCACCAGGAGCAGGTCGCCTTTGCCGACGCGCGCGGTTTCCCCTTGCGCGGCCAGGGTTTCCTCGAGGTGCGCCGCGGTGATCGCGAACCCGTCCGGCAGTTCGCCGTCCGTGCCGAGCGCGCGGCCGACGTCGAGCAGGACCCCGCGTCCGGCGATCCGGCCCGACGCGGTCTCGATCCCGGTGACGCGGTCGCCTTCGCTGGTCACGACGTCGCCGGCCCGGCGGCCGTTCCACGCCACGCCGTGGTCGAAGATGTGGCCGAGCCCGTCCCACTGCGTCGACGCCTGCAGCGGCATGAACACCACGTCGTCGGCGCCGCCGATGCCGTGCGGGAAGCCCTGGGTGCCGCGCTCGGCGTCCAGTCCGGTGTCCAGCATCGTGTGCACCGGGTTGGTCCGCCGCCGCCAGCCTTTCTGCGGGCCGTCGGCGTCGAAGCGTTGCGCCAGGGAGAAGCTGACGCCCCGGCGGACCAGGGCCGCGCCTTCGCGGCGCTTGGTTTCGTCGAGGAAGTTCAGGGTGCCGAGGACGTCGTCGGCACCCCAGCGGCCCCAGTTGGAACAGCGCTTGGCGGCGGCGGCGATCGCGGCTTCGGGATCGGTGCGGTCCATGCCGCTCACTGTGCGGCGGACCACAGCATCAGGGAAGACGAAATAGGTGATGCACGCTATCCACCCGGTGGATAACCTGAGGTGGTGAACCTGGCGAGTCTGGACCTGAACCTGCTCGTGACGCTCGACGCGCTGCTCGAACACCGCAGCGTGAGCCGCGCGGCGGAGCAGGTCGGCCTCAGCCAGCCCGCGGTGTCGGCCCAGCTGGCGCGGTTGCGCCGCCACTTCGGCGACGACCTGCTGGCCCGCTTCGGCAACCAGTACCGCCTCACGCCGCTGGCCGTCCAGCTGCGCGGCCGCGTGCGCACGGCGGTGAACGGCGTCGAGCGCGTGTTCGCCGCCGAGCCCGACTTCGACCCGGCGACCACCGCCCGGGAGTTCTCCCTCGCCATGAGCGACTACGGCGTCGCGGTCCTCGGCGCCGAACTGGCCGCCACCCTGGCACGCGAGGCGCCCGGCGCCCGCGTGCGGTTCATCGCCAACACGCCGGCGATCGTCGACAACGCCCGCCAGGCCCTCACCGGCATCGACCTGCTGGTGCTGCCGCACGGCTTCCTCCACGGCCTGCCGCACCGGGACCTCCACCGCGACGACTGGGTCTGCCTGGTCGACGCCGGTCACCCGGCGGTGGAAACCGGGCTGACGGTGGACCAGCTGCGCACCATGCCGTGGGTGGTTTCCTACCACGGGCCCACCGCGTCGACCCCGGCCGCGCTGCAGATGCGGATCCTCGGCATCGAGCCGCACGTCCAGGTCGTCACCGAGAACTTCCTGACCGTCCCGGGCCTGGTCGCCGGGACCGGCCGGGTGGCGTTGCTGCAGCGGCGGCTCGCGGAGCGCATCCCGGCCGACACGAACGTGCGGGCGCTGCCGTGCCCGTTCGAAGCCGGGCCACTCGTCGAGGCGGTCTGGTGGCACCCGATGTACGAGCACGACCCGGAGCACCAGTACCTCCGCGACCTGCTGGCGCGGATCGCCGACGGCATCCATCGCGCTGATACCGCGGTTCACCAGAAGTGATTTCCGCTTTCCCGGCGCGGAACCCACACTTTCGGCACCTCCCTGACCCAACGACGGAACTCAGGTGCCGACATGCCCGAAACCCCAGCGGTGAACCTGTCACCGGCAGCCACGTCCACCGGCCGAGGGGCGACCGCCGGGCGGGTCCAGCTGGTCCTGCTGCTCGCCGGGAGCTGCCTGTCGGTGCTCGGCGCCGTCCTCATCGCCCCCGTCCTGCCGCAGCTGTCCCGGGCGTTCGCGGACACGCCGGGCGCCGACGTCCTCGTCCCGATCGTGCTGACCGCGCCGGCGCTGCTGATCGGGCTGACCGCGCCGTTCGCCGGCGTCGTCGTCGACCGGATCGACCGGAAACGGTTGCTGCTGCTGGCGATGCTCGCGTACGCCGTGTTCGGGACGGCTCCGCTCTATGTGGACTCGCTCGGCGCGATCCTCGCGAGCCGCGTCCTCGTCGGGCTGTGCGAGGGCGCCATCATGACCTGCTGCACCACCCTCATCGGCGACTACTGGTCCGGCGCGCGCCGGGCGCGGTACCTGAGCCTGCAGACCCTGGTCGCGACGTTGTCGGCCACCGCGTTCCTCGCTCTCGGCGGTGTTCTCGGCGCGTCGGGCTGGCGCACGCCGTTCTGGCTGTACGCCGTCGCCGCCCCGCTGGCGATCCCCATGGCGCTCAAGCTCTGGCAACCGAGGCGCCGGCCGGTCACGCACCTCGCGAGACTGCCCTGGCGTCAGCTGGCCGCGCCCTGCCTCGTCACCCTGTTCGGCGGGATCGTCTTCTACGCCCTGATCGTCGAACTGTCCTTCGTGCTCACCGGCGTCGGCGTGACGGCCACCGGGACCATCGGCGCGATCTCCGCGGTCATGTCCCTGGCGACCGCCGCGGGGGCGATCGCGTTCAGCCGCCTGTCCGGCAAGACGCCCCGGCTCCTGCTGCCGGCCGAGTTCGGCCTCGCCGGTACCGGCCTGCTCCTGGTGTTCGCCACCGCGTCGCCGGCCGTCATCACCGTGGGCGCGGTGTTCACCGGCTTCGGCACCGGCATGCTGCTGCCCACCCTGCTGACGTGGGCGGTCAACCGGCTCACGTTCGACCAGCGAGGCCGCGGCACCGGCCTGTGGACCGGCACGCTGTTCATCGGCGAATTCGCGTGCCCGCTGACCCTCGCGGCGATCGGCGCCGGTACCGGCGGGCTGCAGGGCGCGCTCGCCGTCCTCGGCATCGCGTCCGTCATCGCCGGGGTCCTGACCGCGGTCCTGCTGCGGCGGAACGACCAGCCGCTCGACGTCACCAGGGACTGACCGGTGACACGGCTCGGTCGCGAGCCGCGTGACCCCGGCGGCCGGGCGCGTCACCCCAGCGCGATTTCCCGCACGGCGCCGGCGACCTCCTGGTGGTCCTTGCGCAGGATGGCGCCGTGGTTGCTGGCGACCTTGGCGTGGACGGTGATGTGCGGGTTGCGGGCGGCCACCGCGGCGACACCGGAGCGGACGCGTTCCTGCTCATCACCCTTGCTGCCGAAGGAGGTTCCGGAGGCCAGCACGTAGCGGGCGGGGACGGTGATGGCGTCCAGCACCGGACCCAGTTCGTCCACACGGGACAGTTTGCCGAGCTCGATGTTGCTCTCGGCCTGCTGATCGGCCGACATCCGCGGCGCGAGCCCGGTGGGGCGCAGCAGCGGGAGGAACCAGCTCATGCGCTTGAACAGCTTGCGGATGCGCTGTTCCATGGCGTCGTCGAGCCAGTCGTAGGGCTGCGCGCCGTCGACGAACACCGCGCCCAGCGCGCGTTCCGGGTTCCGGCCGGCCCAGTGCGCGGCGACGAAGGCACCGTAGGACCAGCCGACCACCAGAGCTTTCTCGACGCCACGGGCATCGAGGACCGCGTCGACGTCCCGGACGGCGGCCGCGAACGAGTAGTCCGCCGAGCGCGCGGACTTGCCGCGGGCGCGTTCGTCGTAGGTGATGTGGCGGAAACCGTCGCCGAGGTCGGCGAGGACGCGCTTCCAGTAGCCCTGGGTGGCGAACTGGCCGTTGAGGTAGACGACGGGGATGCCGGGGCCGCCGGTGTCGGTGACGGCCAAGGCCGTGTCGTCGACCGGCACCAGGCCGGTCCAGGTCGAGGTGGCGGTCGAGGAGGTGCTGTTCTTGGTCATGAGAGCACTGTGGCGGCGCGGGCTGACACGGCCCTGACACCGAACTGACGCTGCCACCTCAGGAGCCGGCCGGTGACGCGAGGTAGGCGGCGATCCTGATCCGCAGACCACGCAGGTGAACCAGATCGATGCCGAACGCCGTCGCCGGCCGGTAGCCCGCGGCGGGCTCGCCGGTCCGGCATGGGCCGGTGAGGTAGACGAACTCGTCGTCCGGGTCGTACCACGGCTCCGACCACACCACCGCCTGCCCGGCCGCGGCGTCGCGGCGCCGGGCGCGGGCCAGCCAGTAGATGGGCAGCTTCAGCACCTCGCCGAGTGCCTTGTCGAAGGCGGGGAGGTCGTTCTTGGCGAGCGCGAGCCCCCGCCCGTTCCACACCCGCGGCGCCCAGTAGCCGCCGCCGGAGGCGTGGGTGAACGTCGCGGTGTCCCCGGACGCGGTGATCGTCCAGTCGGCCACGGTGGTGAGAGTCGGCATGAGGGCTCCCTGCGGTCGCGGCCCCCAGGTTCCGGCACACCGTAGTGGATCATGACCACGCGAGGACACCGCCAGTGGCACGCCGGCGGTGCGCCGACCGGCCGGACACGCGGTGAAGACCCAGGTCAGCGGCCTGCACGCGAACGCCGTGCCAGACGTTGTTAACCTGAGATTCATCCGTGGATCACCGGATGAGGGTAACCATGCGGGGTAGGTGGCCATGCACGACGAACAGCGGGTGGAGCTCGTTCCCCGGTCGGTGGCCGAGCTCACGACCGATCCCGGCTGGACGGTCACCCGCACCGGCACGACCGGGCAGTGGCTCACCGCCGAGCGGATCGTCGAGGGGAACGGGCACCGCCGGCTCATCGGGCTGACCCCGATCCGGCCCGGCGTCGTCGCGCTCATGCTGTGGGCCGACGGCGAAGTCGTCGAGCACCTGCGCACCACCGAAGCCGAGGCGTGCGGGACCGCGCACCGCTGGGTCACGGAGTTCGGCACCGGGCAGCTCTGATCCCCGCCGGGCGCCGGATCGCACGAGGCGGAAATCATCGACGCTACCGGCGGAAGGTCCGCTCCTCGACCGTGGCCCTGCGGCTCCACGCCTGGCAGCGCCCGCCGTCCCGGTAGTCCGCCATCGCGCTCACGCTTCCGGTGAATCGGCGATCAGGTCGTGGCCTCGACCCCGAAGCCCGCATCGAGGTTTGGGACACGGTGAAGGGCCTCGCCGCACGCGGCACCACCGTGCTGCTGACGACCCAGTACCTCGACGAGGCCGAGCCGCTCGCCGACCGGATCGCGATCCTGCACGAGGGCCGGATCATCGTCGACGGCACCCTCGCCGAGCTCAAGCGGCTGCTGCCGCCCGCCGAGGTCGAACTCGTCGAGAAGCAGCCGACCCTCGAGGACGTCTTCGGCTCCCGCCAGGAAAGGTGAGCACCATGACCACGCACGTCCTCGGCGACACGACCGTCCTGTTGGGACGGTCGCTGAAGCACGTCACGCGCAGCCTGGACACCGTCATCACGACCGCGGTCACGCCGATCGCCATGATGCTGATGTTCGGCTACGTGTTCGGCGGCGCTGATGGGCTTCCGCTCGAGCGCGGACGTCACGGCGTGGCTGGCGGTGACCGGCATCCTGCTGCTGTTCACCCTGGCGCTGACGTGGATCGCGGTGCTCGCCGGCCTCACCGCCGAAACGGCGGAGGGCGGCCGTTTACCGCCGCAAGATCTCCTGGGTCTAGTGCCGTGTGGGAGCGGGTCACCGGTCGGCCACCAGTGCGGCGGCGACGCGGGCGACGGCCTGGTCGTCGTCGCGGGCCAGGTCCCGCAGGACGTCGCCGGCGAGGGACGGCGGCAGCTCGGCCAGCGCCTGGGTCAGGCGGATCCGCACCGCCGGGTCCGCGGTGTTCGCCAGCGCGCCGGTGATCGCGCTCATGACCTGCTCCGCGCAGCCGTGTTCGGTGGCCAGGCAGCTCAGGACCTCGGCGGCCTCGACGTCGTTCGTGCCCTCGACGACCATGCCGGCGAGGACCGGCACCGCCGCGCTGCCGCCGCGGTTGCCCGCCGCGAGCGCGGCGGTCCGGCGCACCGCCGGGTCCGGGTCGCCGAGCGCGCCGACCAGGGCCGACGCGGCTTCGTCGCCGGGCAGCTCGGCGATCGCCCGGACCGCGCGCCGCCGGACGCCGGCGTCGGCCGAGCGCAGGCCGGCGGCCAGGCTCGCCACGGCGTCGCCGCCGGCCCGCGCCAGCGCCCACCGGAGCGCGCCGGCGACGTACGCGTCGGACTCGGCGAGGACCGCCTTGGCCAGCACGTCGGCGGGCACCGGCCCGTCCTCGGCCGGGGCGAGGACGGCCTGCTGCCGGCGCGCGGCGTGGGGCGAGTCGAGCCCGTGCAGCAGCTCGACGACGCGCAGCACGTCGGGCCAGCCGTCGGGGGCCGAGGCGTCGATCGCCCGCAGCCGTTCGAGCAGCTCGTTCTCCCGCTTCAGCCGGTCCTCGGTCCGCCGGATGAGGTCGCCGACCAGGACGGCGGGCGGGAAGTCCGGGTCCGCCAGCGCGTCGCCGATCTGCCGCAGCGACAACCCGAGTGAGCGCAGGCCTTCCACGTGGAAGATCCGGCGGATGTCGGCTTCGGAGTATTCGCGGTAGCCGCCGACGGTGCGGCCGGTCGGCCGCACCAGCCCGAGGGAGTCGTAGTGCCGCAGCATCCGCGTGCTCACCCCGGACCGGCGGGCCACCTCGCCGATCAGCACGCCGCTCCCCCGGCGCGCTCCGGGCCGAGCGCGACGACCCGCTTCGCCTCGTCGACGGCCAGGTCGAACCCCGCGTCCGGGTCGTGCAGGAGCCGTTCGGTGGCACGGGCGTGGGCGCGCACCGCCGGGTCGGCGGCGGCCAGCGCCGTCCGCAGGACGGGCTCGATCACGTCCCCGAGCGCGGCCAGGGCCCGGCTGAGGCTCAGCCGCGTGTCCCGGTCGCCGCGCCCGAGCTGCGCGGCCAGCTGCCCGGCCAGCTCCTCGCGGCCGCCGTCGGGCACGAGGACGACGGCGGCCCGCCACGCGCTGCGTTTGACCTCGTCGTCGGCGTCGGCGAGCAGCGCCGGCGTGATCGCGGGCCACGCGGTCCGGTCGCCGATCTTCGACAGCGTGTGCAACGCCTGGCTCCTGGCCTGCGCCCGCTCCGAACGGAGCTCGGCCACGAGCCGGGGGACGGTGCTCTCGGCGGGCAGCCGGGTCAGGGCCCAAGTGAGCATGTCGCGCACGAAGAAGTCCGGCTCGACCGCGCACCGGCCGACGAGGGCGTCGGCCAGGCCGGGGTCGGCGAGCGTGCCGGCGGCGAGCGCCGCCTCCAGGCGCGTCGACGAGGTGCCGGCCGCCAGCGCGGCGACCAGGCGTGGGTCTTGGTTCCGGTTCATGGGGATCACCTCCAGCCGCCAGTGAAGACCTTGTCACAGTGTCAAGGTCAAGCGGCGGCAGGCGAGGTGATCCCGTTCGGGTGAACGGCCGCGGGAACCGGCCGCCCGGGAGCCGCGCGCTCCCGGGCGGCCGGGGTCTCAGCCCACCTGGAGGTCGATGCAGCTGTAGAACGCGTTCGCCGTGTCCGCGATGTTCCACACCGCCAGCACGGTCTGGCGCCCCGGGTGGCCGCCCAGGTTCACCTGGTGCGAAACGGTTTCCGGAGGCTGCTGGTCGTTGCCGCTGATGTCGGCGACCTTGTCGTCGCCGATCCAGTACTCGTAGTTGCTCGTGCGGTGGCGGGCGGTGAAGGTCCAGGTGAACGTGGCCGTCGTGCCGACCGGGGAGGCCTGCCAGCCCTTGCCGTCGTCGTTGAGCTCGGCGAACTGGGAGTTGCCGCCGTCGCAGGACTTCAGGCCCTTCGGCCCTTCGACGCTCTGCGGCTCGTACTTGATGTCGCCGCAGGACACCGTGCCCTGCGCGCACTGCGCCTGGCGGCTGGCCGGGGCGTTGACGTAGCCGTGCGCGCTCGCGGTGCCGGCGGGGCTCACCACCACCAGGACCGGGGCGAGGAGTGCACCCGCCGCGGCGGCGGCCAGTTTGCGGTTCATAGACGCTCCTTCGGGGACAGGCTCGTTTCCCGGGTACGACGAAGCCGCGGTGGGGATGCCCACCGCGCCGGGAAGGGGTTCGAGCGAAGGAAAATTGTGGTCTAGACCATACGGCGAATCGGACATCAGGTCAACAGCTGGCAAAGTCCAGGTTCATGTTGGTAAGACGCCAACTGTCACCCGGTGTTCCGGTCAGCGGGACCGCGCGAGGTGACCAGGCCGCACCGCGCGCCGCGGCTGCCTCTAGGATTCCGCCGGTGACCACCTACGACGACACGTTCGAGCACCTCGACGCCTCGGCCCTGCCGGAGCGGCAGCAGAAGATCCTGGTCGTGATCCGGGACTGGGTGGTCCGCCACGGCTACTCTCCCAGCACCCGCGAGATCGGCGAGGCCGTCGGCCTGCAGTCGACGTCGTCGGTGTCGAAGCACCTGGCGAGCCTGGAGGACAAGGGTTTCCTGCGCCGCGGCGCCACGGTGTCGCGCCCGATGGACGTCCGCGCGTTCCTGCACGGCAGCGCGCCCGCCGCGGACGCCGACTCCGTGCCCGTCCCCGTCGTCGGCGACATCGCGGCCGGCACGCCGATCTCGGCCGTGGAGCACGTCGACGACGTCCTCAAGCTGCCGCGCGACCTGACCGGGCGCGGCACCGTCTTCGGCCTGCGCGTGCGCGGCGACTCGATGATCGACGCGGCCATCTGCGACGGCGACATCGTCGTGGTCAAGCAGCAGACCGAGGCCCACTCCGGCCAGATCGTCGCGGCGATGATCGACGAGGAGGCGACGGTCAAGGTGTACCGCCGCCGCGACGGCCACGTCTACCTCGAGCCCCGCAACCCGGCCTACGCCGTCATCGACGGCGACCGGGCGGCGATCCTGGGCGTGGTCGTCTCGGTGCTGCGGAGCGTCTGACCCGCTTCACCACGTGACCGGGTCGGTCGCGGCCGGTCCTGCGGGCTCGGTCAGGAGCGGGCGGCCACCCCGTCGAGGTGCAGCACCCCTTCGGCGTGGTGCGCGGCGACGAACTCCGGCCCTTTCGTGACCAGCCGGGCGATCGCCGTCGCATGACCGTGGCCGAGGCCGTGCTCGGTCTTCAGCCAGGTGATGATCTCGCCGTGCTTAGTGAGGTTCTTCTCCGCCGCGAGGTCGAGGAAGGCGCGCGGGGTGATGCCGGTCTGCTTCTCGGCGTTGTCGAGGTAAGCCTGAAAAGACATGGTGACTCCCAGTTCCGGCCGAAGCTCGTTCGGTACGTCGTGCTTGCCACCAAGGTCTCACCGACAACTTTTCTTGTCAAGCCTTCTTCGCCGCGACCGCCAAGGTCGTGTACTCGAGGGTGAAGCCACCGCCGAGAGCGTCGATGGCCGCGCCGACGCCACCGAGGACGTCCGCCAGCGCGCCGGGCTCGAGCCGCGTCAGGCCGCCGGTCGTGGGCAGGAGGTCGAGCCATTCGTCGCGGGTGTAGGTCCGTTCCCACGCGAAGGACCACCGCTCGGGCGCGGCGAAGCCGCCCGCGTCCCGGATCCCGTCGGCGAACTTGGTGAACATGACGTCGTAGAGTTCGGCGGCACTCCTGGACTCCCCCGCGAACGGCGAGCCGGGCACCACCCGCCGGATGCCGTCGGCCAAGGCTTCCGCCACCGGGGCCGGCGGCTGGAACACGTGCGCGAACACGGCGAGCAGGCCACCCGGACGCACCAGGCCGGCCGCCTTGGCCGCGCCGGCGACGGGATCGACCCAGTGCCAGGCCTGCCCGGCGACGACGGCGTCGAAGGTCCGCCCCGCGCTGTCCCAGTCCTCGAACTTCGCGACCTCGACGTCGACGCCGGTGGCCCGCGCGAACGCGGCCATCCGCGGATCGGGGTCGACACCGAGCACCCGGCAGCCGGCGGCCCGGAACTGCCGAGCCTCGATGCCGGTACCGCAGCCGACGTCGAGGAAGTCGCGACCAGGACTTTCGGCGACCACGCGAGCGACGAGTCCGGCGGGGTACTCGGGCCGGGCGCGGTCGTAGCGTTCGGTGTCGACCCCGAAGGATTCGGCGAAGTGACGGGCTTCGTGAGGCTGAGTGGGCATGCGCCCACTATAATGGGCACTCGCCCACTCGGGCAACCGCCCGAGCGTTCGCCGCGGGCGTAACGGAGAATGGGGCCATGCCGACCGGTGTCCACTTGCGCGACGTACGCAAGCAGCTGTTCGAGGCGGCGGAGCGAGTGCTGCTCCGCGAGGGCCCGAACGCGTTGACGAGCCGGGCGGTGACAGCCGAAGCGGACGTGGCGAAGGGCGTGCTGCACCGGCATTTCACGGACTTCGACGAGTTCCTGGCGGAGCTGGTGAAGGACCGGATAGCCCGTCTGGCGGACCAGTCGGCGATCCTGGAGGCGTCGGCGGGAACGCGAACGGTCTCGGCAAACCTGACGGACGCGCTGACGGAGCTGTTCGATCCGGTTTCGATAGCGCTGACGAGCTTGGTGTTCTTCCGCGACGAGCTTCGTACACGTCTGCGCCGGCCGGGCGACGGACTGCCGTTCCTGGCGGAGGCAAGGGAGATGCTCTCGACGTATCTGGAGGCAGAGCGAGCGCAGGGCCGCATAGCGGCGGACGCGAACGTGGACTCCTTGGCCCTTTCCTTGATCGGAGCAAGCCACCTGTTGTTCGCAGGCCGGAAAAAGCACACGCTGCCGGACCCGGCGGAGCTGGAGAAGCTGGTGAACACGGTGACAGCGGACGTAGTCCAGCGCAGGCTTCTGTAAAGAAAGTCCACTAAGGACAGACCGGCACCCGGCCACCCAACGCAACCACAAGCGGGGGTCCGGGGGCTTGCCCCCGGCGGGGGCGTGGGGGCTCGGCCTCCACAAGACACAACGAGAGGGTCATGTTCGCGCTTTCCGCGAACATGACCCTCTCAACCATCTCGTGGGCGATACTGGGATCGAACCAGTGACCTCTTCGGTGTGAACGAAGCGCTCTCCCCCTGAGCTAATCGCCCGTGGTACGAACTTCCACGAGTTCCCGGGGGTGGGCTCGTGGTGCGCGATACTGGGATTGAACCAGTGACCTCTTCCGTGTCAGGGAAGCGCTCTCCCGCTGAGCTAATCGCGCGCTGCGGAACTCCGTACTTGCTGAAGCATATCGGACGGTTCCGGAGCGTCAGCAGGGGGTCCCCTGTGACCGGGGGCACCGCCGAAACCGCCGTGACACGAAGGCGACGGAACGGGCAGACTGCAAGGAGACCGCATGCCTTCGCCCCGGCCGTCGCCGGGCCCGTGCGCCCGACCGAGAGAGCTTCCGCCCCGATGACCGACACCGTGTCCACTCCGCCCGCCGACCTGGACCGCGCTCCGGCGCGGCCGGGGCTCCTGATCGGGGTCCTGGTGCTGTCCGCGTTCGTGATGATCCTGAACGAGACGATCCTGAGTGTCGCGTTGCGTGACCTGACGGTCGACCTGCGGGTGCCGACGACGACTGTGCAGTGGCTGACCAGCGGGTTCCTGTTGACGATGGCCGTGGTCATCCCGACGACGGGGTTTCTGCTGGAGCGGTTCACGCCGCGGCAGGTGTTCTTGTTTTCGCTGTCGGCGTTCAGTCTGGGGACGTTGCTGAGCGCGCTCGCGCCGGGTTTCGGGATGTTGATGGCGGGGCGGGTGGTGCAGGCGTGCGGGACGGCGGTGATGCTGCCGTTGCTGATGACGACGGTGATGCGGCTGGTGCCGCCGGAGCGGCGTGGCGCGACGATGGGCACGATCACGATCGTCATCGCGGTGGCGCCGGCGATCGGGCCGACGATCGGTGGCGCGGTGCTGTCTTCGCTGGGCTGGCGCTGGATGTTCTGGATCGTGCTGCCGCTGTCGGTGGCGGCGCTGGTGACCGGCGCGCTGCAGCTGCGGCTGGAGAGCGAGACGCGGCGGGTGCCGTTGGACGTGCCGTCGGTGCTGCTGTCGGCGATCGGGTTCGGCGGGGTGCTGTACGGGTTGTCGTCGAGTGGCGAGCAGGCCGGGGCGGCGCCGCTGGTGCCGGCGTGGGTGCCGATCGTCGTGGGCGTGGTCGCGCTGGTGGTGTTCACGTGGCGGCAGCTGCGGTTGCAGCGCCGTGACCGGGCGTTGCTGGACCTGCGGCCGTTCACGCACCGGAGTTTCGTGGTGGCGCTGGTGCTGACGGCGCTGCTGTTCGTGTGCCTGATCGGTGCGGCGGCGATCCTGCTGCCGCTGTACCTGCAGACGGTGCTGCACACGAGCACGTTCGTGAGCGGGCTGGCGGTGCTGCCGGGCGGGCTGGTGCTGGGGCTGCTGGGCCGTCCGGTGGGGGCACTGTTCGACAAGGTCGGCGCGCGCCCGCTGGTGATCCCGGGCGCGGCGGCGATGGCGGCGTCGCTGTGGCTGTTCACGACGCTGGGGCCGGGTTCGCCGCTGATCGCGGTGATCGGGATCCACGTGCTGCTGATGGCCGGGCTGGGGCTGATGATGACGCCGTTGTTCACCGAGTCGCTGGGTGTGCTGCCGGATCACCTGTATTCGCACGGGAGCGCGATCCTGTCGACGTTGCAGCAGGTGGCGGGCGCGCTGGGGACGGCGGTGTTCGTGAGCGTGGCGACCGTGTGGAGCGCGGACGCGGCGGCCGCCGGGCCGGACGCTTCGGGCTTGCGGGCGGCGTTCGTGGTGGCGGGGGTGATCGGGTTGCTGGCCTTCGCGGGGACTTGGCTGATCCGGAAGTCGGTGCCCGGCGCCAACGCGGCTTCGCACCACTGACCCGAGTCGGTCCACTGAGGACACAAGTCCCGCTTCCGCTCAGCGAAGGCTGGGGGGAGACCTGCGAGCGGAAGCGGGAGTTCGAGGCCGGTACGGGGGTCGCCTCGCGGCGAGTGGCGCTCCACGGCTCCAGCCGGACTGGCACTCCGTGAAGGCAAGGGGTGAGGCTCGGGGACTCCTCCGTACCGACAGCCCTTACAACGCCGCGGCGACGCCGGTGTTCCCCGACGTGACCGGGCTCATGCCAGCATCCGCCCGAGCAGGACGCCCAGGCGGGTGCGGTCGGCCGTGCCCAGCCCGGCCGTCAGCGGCGCCATCGCCCGCGACACCTCCGCCGTCAGTTCCCGGGCCAGGGCGACGCCCGCCGGGGTCAGGCTGACGCGCACCGACCGGCCGTCGTCGCGGCTGGCCTCCCGGAGCACCAGGCCGCGGCGGACCGCGCGGTCGACCAGGCCGCTCACCGATGACCGGTCCAGCCCGAGGTGCGCCGCCAGCTCCGCCATCTTCGGCGTGCGGTCGCGCAGGATGCCCAGTACCCGCAGCTGCGTCAGGGAAAGCTCGTGCGCCGCCGCGACCTGGCTCAGCACCGCCATCACCGCGAAGGACACCTGGGCCAGGTTGTCCAGCACCTCGTCGGGTTCGGTCATGCCGTCGAGACTACCTTGAACTAGTTGGGAATGCCATCTAAAGTAGTGGGCATTCCCAACTAACTCAGGAGCCGTCATGCACGCAGCCGTCGTCACCGAGTTCGGTACTCCGCCCACCTACCGGGACTTCGCCGATCCCGGGTCCCGCGGCGAAGACGAGGTCGTCGT
Organism: Amycolatopsis sp. NPDC003865; assembly: GCF_053605345.1. NCBI lineage: Bacteria > Bacillati > Actinomycetota > Actinomycetes > Pseudonocardiales > Pseudonocardiaceae > Amycolatopsis > Amycolatopsis sp. NPDC003865. The sequence continues at coordinate 80,909 of NZ_JBSGJA010000001.1, forward strand.
CGACGTCCTCGCCGCCGGGCTGCACCCGCGGGTCCGCTCCCAGGCCGACGGCTCGCACTACACCGGAACGGGTGAACTTCCGCTCGTTCCCGGCATCGACGGCGTCGGCCGGGCCCCCGATGGCACGCTCCGGTACTTCGTCCTGCCCGACACGACGCTGGGCTCGATGGCCGAACGGACCGTCGTCGACGTCAGACGCAGCGTCGTCCTGCCCGCGGACGCCGACCCCGTCACCGTCGCCGCGGGCATGAACCCCGCGATGTCCGCGTGGATCGCCCTGCGCCGGCGGATCGAGTTCACCGCCGGGCAGGACGTCCTCGTGCTCGGGGCGACCGGGAACGCGGGACGGCTGGCCGTCCAGGTCGCGAAGCACCTCGGCGCGGGCCGGGTGATCGCCGCCGGCCGCGATCCGGAAAAACTCGCCGGGGTCGAGGCGGACGAAACCAGAACCTTCGGCGACCTCGGCAAAGCCGCCGACGTCGACGTCGTCCTCGACTACGTCTGGGGCCCGCCGACCACCGCTGCCCTGCGCACCATCGTCACCGAGCGCGCGGACCGGGGCCGCCCGTTGACGTGGGTCGAGATCGGCTCGGTGGCCGGGCCGGCGATCGAACTCCCGTCGGCCGCGCTCCGGGCGGCGCGCCTGCAGCTCGTCGGCAGCGGCCAGGGTTCGGTGCCCACCCGGGACATCGTCGCCGAGCTCCAGGCGCTCGTGAGCGAAATCGGGAGCTTCCGGATCGACGCGCGCCCGGTGCCCCTCCAGGACGTCGGACGAGCCTGGCGGGACACCGGGAGCACTCAGCGCATCGTCGTCACTCCTTGACCTTCGGCGTCGCCCGCACGCCGGAGTGCAGGTACCGCTCCCCCGTCGGCAGCTCGTAGAACGTCACCGACACCCAGCCGCGCATGCCCGCCGGGCTGTACGCGAAGTGCGCCGGGCCGACCGCCACCAGCTCGTCCTCGGTCGTCGGCTCCGGCACCAGCTCGGCGAGCGGGCCGGTGACGGTCTGCCGGAGCCACAGCTTGCCGTCCCGGTCGAGGACTTCGGTGCGGACCGACTCCCGCTCGTAGACGCCGAGGAACTCCGAAGCGTCGACGTCGGGAGCCGGCACGGCCGGTTCGAGCGGACGCGGCATCGCGACCCCCGCCAGCTCGGCGAAGATCTCGCGGTAGAGCTCCTCGTACAGGTCGTGGGTGCTGCCGCCGTTGGTGAGCAGCGTGACCGCCAGCCCGTGCCCCGGCAGGATCCGCAGGAACGCCGCCTGCCCGATCGTGTTGCCGTCGTGGCCGTAGACGCGGTGGCCGTCCCAGCCGAAGCGGATCCAGCCCAGGCCCCACGAGTCGCCGAGGGTGTCCTTGTCCGGCATTTCGAACTGCTCTTCGGTCATCGCCTGGGCTGACTCGGCCGAGAGCAGGCGCGAGCCGTCCGGGCCGAGGCCGCCGGTCAGGTGCAGGCGGGCGAACGCCAGCACGTCGTCCGTGGACGCCGTGATGAGCCCGGCCGGGCCCGCCGAGCGCTGCAATCCCCACACGGGCGCCGGTTCGGGCTCGGCGTCCCCGGCCGCGACGTGCCCCATCGCGGCGCGGTGCAGGAGCGCCTCCTCCGGCAGCGTGGTCGTCCGCTTGAGGCCGAGCGGGGTGAACAGCCGCTCGCGCAGGGCCGCGTCCCAGGTCTTGCCGGTCAGCTTCTCGATCACCCGGCCGACGAGCACGAATCCCGAGTTGCAGTAGGACAGCGTCGCGCCGAGGGGGTGGGTCTGCGCGGCCTGGTCGAGGATCGCGACGTACTTCTCGAGGCAGTCGTCGCCGCGGCCGGTGTCGGTGAAGACGTCGCCGTCGATGCCGCTGGTGTGGGTCAGCAGGTGCCGCAGCGTCACCTTCTTCGTGACGTCGGGGTCGGCGAGCTTCAGCTCCGGCAGGACATCGATGATCGGCGCGTCCAGCGTCAGCAGCCCTTCGTCGACCAGCTGCATCGCGACGGTCGCCGTCCACACCTTGGTGATCGAGCCGATCTGGAACACCGAGTCGTCGGTGACCTCGACGCCGGTCGCCTTGTTCAGCACGCCGTGGCTCACCTGGACGACCTCGTCGCCGTCGAGCCGCAGGATGCCGAGCGCCGCGCCGGGGACGCGGTACTTGCGCGCGAGCTCGGCCAGCCGCCGTCGCCAGTGCGCGGCGTCGAGCGGGACCCGCGCCGGCTTGCCCGGCTCCCCCGCGTACTGCTCGACCCAGTCCACGACGCGGCGGTTGAAGTCGGCGCGGTGCGACGGCCTGCCTTCGAGGATGAACAGGTGCGACGCGCCAGGGTAGAGCACCAGCCGGGTCGGCACGCCCTGCTCGCGCAGCGCGGTGAACCACTGCTCGGCCTGCCCCGCCGGGCACCGGTCGTCGTCGGCGCCGTGCACCACCAGCGTCGGCGTGCGCACCTTTTCCACCTGCGCCAGCGGGGAAAGCGCCGCGTAGTGCGCGCGGTTCTCCGACGGGATCGAGCCGAGTTCGGCGACGCCGAGGTAGTGCCCGGCGTCGGACGTGCCCGCCATGCTGACCGGGTCGCTGACCACCCCGCCCGCGACCGCGGCGGCGAACCGGTCGTCGCGGCTGGTGAGGTAGCACGTCATGAAGCCGCCGTAGCTGTAGCCGGTGACCGCGAGCCGCCGCGGGTCCGCCACCCCTTCGGCGACGAGGTCGTCGAGCGGCTCGAGGAAGTCCTTGGCGTCGGCCACGCCCCAGGCGCCGACCGCCGCGGTCAGGAACGCTTCGCCGTAGCCGTCGCTGCCGCGCGGGTTGAGCAGCAGCACCGCCCATCCGCGGGCAGCGAGCTCCTGGTGGTGGACGTGCACGGCGTCGGCGGTGCCGTTCCACGCGTTGTGCGGGCCGCCGTGGATGTCGAGCAGCAGCGGGAGCGGGCCGCTGCGGGCGGGGTCGCGCAGCAGCCAGCCCTGCACGACCGTGCCGTCGGAGACGGTGAACTCGCGTTCCTCGCGGGTGAACAGCTCGATCTCGTCCGGGCCGTGCGCGGTGTGCACCCGCGCCGCTCCCCCGGTGACGTCGACCGTCGCGACCTCGCCGAACGACGTCGGCGTGGTCAGCACGACCGCCGCGGTGGTCCCGGCGACGCTCAGCCCGTCGACCGCGGTGCCGGCCTCGCCGAAGACGCGGCGCGGCTCGCCGCCGGTGACGTCGACCGCGTAGAGGTGCGTGCAGCCGCGGTCCCGGACGCAGAAGAGGACCGTCGAGCCGTCGCCGGCGAGCCGCGGCACCGCACCCGGGTAGCCCGGGCCGCCCGGCATGACGTTGCGGTCGAGCGACGCGGCGAGGTCGACGGTCTCACCGCCGTCCAGGGGCACGCGCAGCAGCCCGGCGTGCCCCGGCGCGGTGTCGAGGCGGCCGATGACGAGCAGCGCTTCGCCGTCCGCGGTCCAGGTGACGGTCCCGGCCACGCCCTCGGCCGAACCCACCTGCCGCGGCTCGGCGGTGCGGTCGCCGGGGTCGAGAACGTGGACGGCAGACCGGAAGGTGAGGTCGGCGTCGGCGTCGCGCGCCGCCGGGAAGGCCAGCAGGGCGCCGTCCGGCGACCACGCCGGGTCACCCGCGTGCCAGTCCCCCGCGGTGACGCGGCGGATCTCACCGGTGGCGACGTCGAGGACGTGCACGTGCTTGCGCAGCGTCCGCAGGAACCCGGCGCCGTCGGCCTTGAAGTCGACCCGGTCGGCGACGATCGGGGCGCTCGCGCGGCGGCCCTGTGCGCCGTCGTCTTCGCCCTCTTCGGCGGCGAGGTCGATCGGGGCGCTGAAGGCGATCTCGGCGCCGTCGGGCCGCCACACCGGGGTGCCCGCGCCGAGCGGCAGCGTGGTGACCTGCTCGGGCTCGCCGCCGTCGGCGGGCAGCAGCCACAGCTGCGCCGGGCCGTCCTGGGCGCGCAGGAACGCGATCCGCGTCCCGTCCGGCGACCACACCGGGGCCGCGTCGGCCCGGCCGCGGGTCAGCCGGCGGGCCGCACCGCCGTCGGTGCCGACCTGCCAGAGCGAGCGCGTGTCGGTGTCCTGCTCGCGGTCGGCGGTGCGCACGGCGTAGACGATCCGGGTGCCGTCGGGCGAGATCGCCGGCTGTTCGGGGAACTCCAGGGCGTACAGGTCGTCGGTGCCCAGACGTCGGGTCATGCGGGATCTCCTTGTGGGAAACGGGTTCACGCGGCGAAGTGGCAGGCCGCGCGGTGCGGCCGGTGGGCGGCGTCGTCGGCCGGGTCGGCTTCGGCGCACAGCGTGCGCTCGGTGTGCACGAGCGGGCCGATCGGGCAGCGCGGGTGGTAGCGGCACCCGGACGGCGGGTGGTGCGGGTCGGCGGGTTCGGTGTCGGCGAGCGGGTCGTCGGTGTCGGCGAGCAGGTTGCGGTGCGTGGACGGCGCCGAGGCGAGCAGATCCCGGGTGTACGGGTGCTGGGGGTCGGTGAGCACCTGCTCGGCCGGCCCGGCCTCGACGATCCGCCCGAGGTACATGACGGCGACGACGTCGCTGACGTACCGCACCACGGCGAGGTTGTGGGAGATGAACAGCATCGACAGCGCCAGCCGCCGCTGGACGTCGCGGACCAGGTTGAGCACCGCGCCCTGCACCGAGACGTCGAGCGCAGAGGTGATCTCGTCGGCGATCAGCACCTTCGGCTGCCCCGCCAGCGCCCTGGCGAGCGCGACGCGCTGGCGTTGCCCGCCCGACAGCTGACCCGGCAGCATCGCGGCCCGGTCCGGGTCGAGGTGGACCAGTTCGAGCAGCCGGGCCACCTCGGCGCGGCGCGCCCCGCGGGCCGTGCCGCGGGGCATGGCCTCGGTGATCGACTCGCCGATCGCCATCCGCGGGTCCAGCGACGAGTACGGGTCCTGGAACACCATCTGCAGCGGGCGGCGCCGCGGCAGCCGCCGCACGTCGACGCCGTCGAGCAGCACCCGGCCCGCGCTCACCGGCGCGAGCCCGACGGCGGCCTTGGCGAGCGTGGACTTGCCCGACCCGGACTCGCCGACCAGGCCGACGACCTGTCCGGAAGGGACGGTCAGGGTCACGCCGTCGACGGCGGTCAGCCTGCCGTACCGGACGCTCACTCCTGCGAACTCGAGAGAACTCATGCCGCGCCTTCCTCGTGCGACTGTCCGGAAAGGACACCGACCTGCGGGTGCCAGCAGGCGACCCGGTGGTCCCCCGCGGCCGGTTCCAGCGCCGGGTCCTCGGTCCGGCACCGGTCCGAGGCCAGCGGGCACCGGGGGGCGAACGCGCAGCCCGCCGGCACCTGGTCCGGCTCCGGCGGGCGGCCGGGGATCACTTCCAGGGGCTCGTCGCGGTCGGTGTCGAGCTCCACCGTCGTGGCCAGCAGCGCCCGCGTGTACGGGTGCTGGGCCGGGCTCCCGGTCGGCAGGTCCTCGACCACGCGGCCGGCGTACATCACCAGCATCCGTTCGCACGTCTGGGAAACGACGGCGATGTCGTGGCTGATCAGCAGGATCGCCGCGCCTTCGGCTTCGCGGGTGCGGGCGAGCAGGCGCAGGACCTGGCGCTGGACGGTGACGTCGAGCGCGGTCGTCGGCTCGTCGGCGATGACGAGCTTCGGCTGCCCCATCAGGCCCATCCCGATCATCGCCCGCTGCCGCATGCCGCCGGAGAACTCGTGCGGGTACTGGCGGGCGCGCCGGGCCGCGGCCGGGACGCGCACCGCGGCCAGCCGGTCGACGGCGCGGGCGAACGCGGCCCGCCGCGACAGGCCGTGGTGCTGCTCGGACACCTCGGCGAGCTGCCGCCCCACCCGGCGGGCCGGGTTGAACGACGTCATCGGGTCCTGGAACACCATCGCGAGCGCCGTGCCGAGCTCCCGGTCGGGTGCCTTCTCCACGGGCTTGCCGTCGAACTCCAGCCGGTCCGCGGTGACCACCCCGGGTGCCTCGATCAGGCGCGACACCGCCAGCGCGGTCAGGCTCTTGCCCGAGCCGGACTCGCCGACGACGCCGACCGCCTCGCCCGGGCGGACGCTGAAGCTCACCCCGCGCACCGGCACGGTCCACCCGCCCGGGCCCGGGAACGCGACCCGGAGGTTTTCGACGACCAGCACCGCGTCGGCGGCGGGTTCGGCCGCCATCGCCGGGAGCCCGGCGGGCAGAGGTCCCGCGGCGCGGCGCGACGTGCGGGTCCGGACCCCGACCACGCCGGCGACCGTTTCGCCGACCAGGTTGAACGCGAGCCCGGCCAGGACCACGGCTCCGCAGGGCGCGAGCGCGGCCACCGGGTTGACGTAGATGCCGTCCAGGCCTTCACGCAGCAGCCGGCCCCAGTCGTAGTCCGGGGCCTGCACGCCGATCCCGAGGAACGACAGCCCGGCGAAGGCGAGCAACGCCGAGCCCGCGCCGATGGTCGCGTTCACGACCAGGGGTTCGGCGATGTTGGGCAGCACGTGCCGGGCCAGCAGCCGGATCCGGCCGACGCCGGAAACCCTGGCCGCGGCGACGAAGTCGCGGCCGCCGACGGACGCCGACAGCGTCTGCACCAGCCGCGCGAACGCCGGCGCCACCGCGAACGCGATGGCCAGCACCGCGCCCTGCGTGCCGACGCCGAAGATCACCGCGAAGAACAGCGCCAGCAGCAGGCCGGGGAACGCCACCGCGATGTTGACGACCGCGGTGAGCAAGCGGCCCGCCCAGCGCGGCAGCACCGAGGGCAGCGTCCCGAGGACGACCCCGACGCCGACGCCGATCGCGGTGGCCAGCACAGCGAGCCCGACCGAGAGCCGCGTCGCCACCAGGGTGCGGAAGAAGAGGTCGCGGCCGAGGGCGTCGGTGCCGAACCAGTGCGCCCCGGACGGTCCTTGCCCGATCGCGTCGGTGTCGATGGCCGCGGCGGCACCGCCCCACAGCAGCGGGGCCAGCACCGCCAGCACGACGACCCCCGCCAGCAGCACCGCCGAGCACGCGCCCACCGGCGTGCGCACCGCCGCCGCCCAGGCCGATCCGCGTCGCGCCATCTCACGCCTCCCGAATGGCCGAGCGCGGGTCCAGTACCCCGAGCACGACGTCGACCAGCAGGTTCACCAGCAGCACGCCGACGCCGTAGACGAGCACGATCCCCTGCACCAGCGGGTAGTCCTTCTGCAGGATCGACTGCACGATCGTCGAACCGAGGCCGGGCCAGGCGAACACGTTCTCCACGAGCACGGTGCCCGCCACCATCCCGGTCAGCATCAGCCCGCCGAGCGTGAGCGTCGCGGTCAGCGCGTTCGGCAGGGCGTGCCGGACGTACACCAGCCGCGCGGGCAGCCGTTTCGCCCGCGCCGTGCGGACGAAGTCGGCGCCCAGCACCGAAAGCAGCTCCACCCGGATCATCCGGGACAGCACCGCCGCCGGCCCGACGGCCAGCGCCGCCACGGGCAGGACGTAGGAGCTCACGTCGTCGCTGCCGGCCACCGGGAACCAGCCCAGGCCGACGGCGAGCAGCGCCACCAGCCCGACCGCGATCAGGAACTCCGGGATGGCGGCGAGGAACACGCTCACCGACGTGAAGCCCAGCTCCGCGCCCCGGCGGCGGCCGCCGCGCGTGAGCACCGCGAAGCAGACGCCGACCGGGACCGCGACGACGACCACGACGGCGAAGGCCAGCACGGCCAGCTGCAGGGTCGAGGGCAACCGGTCGCCGATCACCTGCGAGACCGGCTGCCCGCTGGCCATCGACGTGCCCAAGTCCCCGGACAGCAGGTTGCGCACGTAGTGCCCGTACTGCACCCACAGCGGGTCGTCGAGCCCGAGCTCGGCCCGCTTCGCCGCCACCAGCTCGGCGGGCGCGGTCATGCCGAGCGAGGCGCGCACCGGGTCGCCGGGGACCAGGTGGATCATCAGGAACGCCGCGGTGAGCAAAGCCCACACCGAGACGGCGAACCGGGCCAGCCGCCGCGCGGCGAACGCCGGCCACGGGGAGCCCCGCAGGCCGGCGGGCGCCGCCGCCGTGGTCATTTCGCGTACATCCGGATCGAGGTCGGCGTCAGGCTGCCCTGGCTGAGGGCGAACTTCGCGCCGCTGGCGTAGAACGGGACGACGGAGTCGAAGTACGGCACCGCGTCCACCCGCTTGATGAGCGCGGTCTCCGCCGCGTTCCAGTCCGCGCAGCTGGCGTCGCCGGGCTTCGCCGCCGCCTGCTGCACCGCCTGGTCGTACGCCGGGTTGGCGACGTGGGCGAAGTTCGTCCCGTCGGGCGCGGCCGGGCCGGAGACGAACGGCACCAGCTGGCTCGGCAGCGAGAAGCCGACCGGGCCGAGGGAGACCTCCCACTCGCCGGTGCCGAACAGGACCTGGCTGAGGCCGGGGCTGTCGACCGCCTTGAGCGTCACCTCGGCACCGAGGGACTTCCACTGCTGCTGGACCAGCTCCGCGGTCGGCGCCATCGTCGGGCCGAGCTGGGTGCCGTAGAGGACGGTGAGCGCCAGCTTCTTGCCGCCCTTGGCCCGCACGCCGTCCGCGCCCTTCTGCCAGCCCGCCGCGTCCAGAGCGGACGCCGCCGCGGCCGGGTCGTGGGCCGGCAGGTTGCCGGTGACGGTGTCGCCGGGGCACACCTCGGGCTCGTTCGTGATCATGCCTTTCGACGGCTTGCCGGCGCCGTTGGTCAGCACCTTGCCGAGCTGGGCCAGGTCGAGCGCCTGGGTCAGCGCCCGCCGGACGGCTTCGTCCTGCCCGGGCCGCCCGGCTGCCTGGTTGTAGAACAGCTCGCCCATCGGCGCGGTGAAGTCGGTGTGGAAGAGCTTGCGCCCCTCCAGCCGCTGCCGGTCCGGCCCGTTGATCTGGGCCGCGTTCAGCTCGCCGGACAGCAGCAGGTTCGTGGCGGTCGTGGTGTTCGGGACGACCCGCACGACGACCTTGTCCGGCAGGCCGGGTTCGGCCTTCCAGTCGCCGGGGCCCCAGACGTAGTCCTTGCGGCGGGTGAACGTGTAGTGGTCGTTGGGCACGGACTCGGTGACGGTGAACATCCCGGTGCCGGCCTCGCCCTTGGCGAGCAGCTTGCGGTCCGCGAGCCCCTTGGCGCAGGCGATCGGCACCCCGCCGACGTTGCGGGCCAGGAAGGCGTCCGGCTTCCCGCTGGTGACGTTGATCGTGCCGGCCGCGTCCGCGGTCGCCTTGGTGCCCGGGGCGATGTACAGCCCCGCGATGGGCGACTTGTTCGCCGGGTCGCCGATGAAGTTGATGTTGGCCGCGACGTCGGCGGCGGTCAGCGGGCTGCCGTCGGCGCACGTGAGGCCCTGGCGGAGCGTGAAGGACGCGGTCGTCGTCGACGCCTCCCACTTCGCGGCCAGCCCGGCGATCGGCTTGCCGGCGTCGTCGATGTTCAGCAGCGTGTCGTAGAGGAACCGGTCGACCTGGATGGCCACCGAGAGCACGGTCATGTGCGGGTCGAGGCTGCCGGGGTCGGAGCCGACGCCGAGGCTGAACGTCTTGCCGTCGACCGGCGTGCCGTCCGCGCTGCCGGCGCTGCCCGATCCCCCGCAGGCGGTCGCGGTGAGCGCGAGCACCCCGAGCACGACCCCCGCCGTCCGAATCCTGGTCATGGTGTTTCCTTCCGGAGGTGGTCCACGGCGAGGCGGGCGGCCTTGCCGATCGCGGCGTCGACGGCGGGCTGGCGCTCGGCGAGGGAGTCCGCGCGGGTGAAGACGGCGACGGCGAACCGGCGGCCGTCGGGGTAGGACAGGACGCCGGCTTCGTTGCGGACCGCCGGGAGCGTCCCGGTCTTGGCCGCGATCCGTACGTCGGAGCCGAAACCGGAGGAGATCCGGTGCGGCCAGATCTGCTGCGCCATGATCGTGCGCACCCGCTCGCATGCGGCTGGTTCGCCGGCGCGGTCGGTCCAGATCGCTTCGAGCAGCGTGGTGATTTCGCGGGGGGTCGACGCCGTGGTCCGCTCCGGATCGAGCACCGCGAGCTTCCACGTCTGCTCGGGGGTCGCCCCGGCGAACACGGCGTCGAGATCGGCGTCCCCGGCCGCGCCCAGGTCGGCCAGTACCGACGCGAAGAGGTCTTCGCAGCAGCCGATCAGCCGGGTGCGGTGCAGGCCCAGGTCGGCGAGGACGCGGTCGACGGCCTCCTGGCCGACCCGGTGGAAGATGACGTCGGTCGCCGCGTTGTCGCTCATGGTCAGCATGAACAGCGCGAGGTCGCGCCACGTCATTTCGACGTCGTCCGCGCAGCCCGCGGTGCCGATCCCGCCGATGCGGTACCGCTTCCCGACGCGGGTCCGCTCGGTCTCGTCGAGCCGGCCCGCGACGACCTCGCGGGCGTAGGCGACGGCGACCGGGATCTTGAACACCGACGCGAGCACCACCGGGTCGTCCGCGCCGACGGCCACTTCGCCCCCGCCGCCGATCTCCCGCGCGTGCAGGAAACCCCGCGCGCCGGCCGCCAGGAAGGCGTCCGAGATCCGTTGTTCGACTTCGCTCACGCGCTCACCCGCCGGTCGGCGCGGCCGGTGTGCAGGTAGAGCGCGCGGCCGGTGCCGTCGTCGCCGACGAACGCGTGCGGCAGGTACATCCCCTGCATCGGCTCGCGCAGGATCAGCGTGTCGCCGTTCATCGCGACCAGCTCGGTCTTCTCCGGCTTGGCCAGCTCGGCGAAGATCCCCTTCGGGACGCGCTCGACCCAGATGCGGCCGTCTTCGTCCTGGCTGACCGTGATGTCCGCGACGGACGAGGAGTACTCGCCGACGTACCGGGTGGCGTCGATCCGCGGCGCGGCCGGGTCGGGCACCGGCGGCACCTTGAGTTCGATGCCGGTCAGCTCCTTGAGGAGGTGGCCGACGACCTCGGTGTAGACGGCGAGCGGGTTGCCGCCGTTGGTCAGCAGCGCCACGGCGACGTCGTGCCCGGGCACGAGCCGCAGAAAGGCCGACTGGCCGATCGTGCCGCCGTCGTGGCCGACGACCTCGCCGCCTTCGGACAGCGACCAGCCGAGGCCCCACGCCTCCCCCATCAGGCCGAGGTCGGGCAGCTCCACGACGCGTTCCCGCATGGCGCGGGCGCTTTCCGCGCCGAGCACGCGGGTGCCGTCCGGGCCTTCGCCGTCGCGCAGGTGCATGCCGGCGAACGTCACCAGGTCGCGCGGGCGCATGGCGAGCATCGAGCCGGCCGGGGCGTTGGACGCGGCCAGCGCCCAGACGCCGGCGGGCTGCGGGTCGGCGCCCGGCTCGGGCGTGAGGTGGCCGAGCGCGGCGCGGAAGCGGATCGCCTCGTACGGGCTGGCCGCGGCGTGCGTCAGTCCCAAGGGGACGAACAGGTGGTCGGCCAGGCAGTCGTTGTAGGACTTGCCGCGCAGCACCTCCACGACCCGGCCGAGCACGCAGAAGGCGGCGTTGTTGTAGGAGAACATCTCGCCGGGCGCGAACAGCTGCGGGACGTCGCCGAGGGTGGCGACGTACTTCTCGACGCAGTCGTCGCCGCGCCCGGTGTCGGTGAAAATGTCGCCCTCGAAGCCGGCGGTGTGGCACATCAGCTGCCTGACAGTGATCCGCGTGGCGGCGTCTTCGTCGGCGATCGTGAACTCGGGCAGGTACTTCCGCACCGGCTGGTCCAGGTCGAGCAGGCCCTCGTCGGCGAGCTGCAGGGCCAGCGTGGTCGTCCAGATCTTGGTGATCGACCCGATCTGGAACAGCGAGTCGGTGTCGGCCTCGACACCGGTGCCCTTGTTGAGCACCCCGGCCGCGTGGTCGATGATCTCCCCGCCGGCGTACACGGCCACGGCCGCGCCGGGCACGTCGTGCTCGGCCAGGACGGCGGGGAGCCGGCTTTCGAGCCAGGCGGCGAGTTCGGTGAGTTTCGACATGGTTGCCTCTCTGGGAACCGGCGTTGCGGGGATGCTATGACGGGGACCGGGGCGGGCGATTCGTCGAAACCGACGAGACCCGGCGGAACTTTCATCGCGGGGGACGAATCACCGCGGGTCGCGCGGCCGGAACCGCCGGGACGGCGCGGCCCGGACCGCCGCGTACGCCACCGCGACCCGGACCCGCGCCTTCGACGTGGCGACCGCCGCCTTGAGGGCGTACTCCCGGGCCCGCGCGGCCACCGCGTCTACTGTGGTCATGACGTCAGCCAGGACTTGGCGGTGGTGACCTCGGCCAGCCGTTCCGGGATCGGCGTGACGCCGAGGCCGGGCCCGGACGGCACCGGCAGCCGGCCGCCTTCGAGCACGAACGGCTCGGTGATGTCGCTGGTGTAGAACCGGTCCGACGCCGAGGTGTCGCCGGGCAGGGTGAACCCGGGCAGCGACGCCAAGGCGACGTTGGCCGCCCGGCCGAGGCCGGTCTCGATCATCCCGCCGCACCACACCGGCACACCGTGCGCGGCGCAGACGTCGTGCACCCGCCGCGCCTCCAGGTACCCGCCGACGCGGCTGGGCTTGATGTTGACGATCCGGCAGGCGCCGAGCGTGATCGCGTCGGCGGCCGAGCGCGCGGAGACGACGGACTCGTCCAGGCAGATCGGCGTCCGGATGTGCTTCGCCAGCTCGGCGTGGCCGAGGACGTCCTCCTCTTCGAGGGGCTGCTCGATCAGCAGCAGCTCGAAGGGGTCGAGCCGCTGCAGCTGCGGCACGTCCGAGAGCGTGTAGGCGGTGTTCGCGTCGACCTGGAGCAGGATGTCGTCGCCGAAGCGCTCGCGGACCGCGCGCACCGGCTCGACGTCCCAGCCCGGCTCGATCTTCAGCTTGATCCGCACGTACCCGGCGTCGAGGTAGCCGCCGACGACGTCCAGCAGGCGCGGGATCGTGTCCATGATGCCGACCGACACCCCGCACGGCACCGAGTCCTTCGTGGACCCCAGCGCCGTCGCGAAGGACATCCCGTGCGCGCGGAGTTCGGCGTCGAGCACCGCCATCTCCAGCGCGGCCTTGGCCATCCGGTGGCCCTTGAACTTCGCCAGCAGCGGCGCGACCTTGTTCGCGGTGAGGTCGTCCGCGGCGAGCAGCGCGGGGACGAGGAAGGTCCGCAGGACGTGCTCGACGCCGTCGACGTACTCCGACGAGTAGAGCGGGTCGACCATCGCGCCGCACTCGCCCCAGCCCTCGCCTTCGGACGTCACCGCGCGCAGGAGCAGGAGTTCGCGTTCGGCCTGCGTGCCGAACGACGTCCGGAACGGTGCTACGAGGGGCATCCGGACGCGCAGCAGTTCCACTCCGGTGAGTTTCACGACGAATGCTCCTTCGCGACGACGTACCAGCCGGCCCGATCGAATCCGATGACCGAGGCGCCGCCGGCGAGCAGGCCGCCGAGCACCTCCCGCAGCGCCACCCGCCACGCCCCGGCCCGCCGGGGGTCGGTGCGCCGGAGCGCCTCGATGTCCGGCGGCACGGCGACGAGCACGACCGGCGCGTCGGCCGGTCCGGTGACCGGGCCGCCGCCGGCGTCCGCCGTCAGCGCGACCGCGGCACCCTGGGCCCTCAGCGCCGCCGCGTCGAAGGGGGCGGGCGAGCCGTCGGCGGCCGAACGCACGGCCGGGCTCGCCAGATGCCACACGGCCATGATCCGGTCGGTGTCGCCGGCTCCGTTGATGCCGTCGTTCATCGGGCCGTAGAAGTCGGGCAGGTACTGCTCGGGGAGAGCGGCGAGCTTGGTCAGGTTGAAGTGGGCGTTGCGGCGCACCAGCGGGTCGAACGTCCACGAGATCACCGGGACGTCCTGGCGCAGCGCCCACGCGCGCTGGTGCAGCTTGAGCGCGAAGCCGATGCCGCGGCCGTGCCCGGCGGTGGCGACGCCGGCGATGTGACTGTGCAGTCCCCCCTTCGCGGGTCCGCCGAAGAACCCGAAGCAGGCGCCGAGCAGTTCGGGGCCGTCGAAGGCGCCGGCGACGTAGTTGCCCGCCGAGACCATGGCCCGCAGCAGCTCGGACGTCACGGGCTGGTTGCCCGGCGCCGGGCGCCAGATCGACTCGAAGAGCCGGGTCACGGCGGTCAGGTCGGCGACCTCGGCCAGGGTCCGGACTTCGACCCCCGAGGCCGTGGCGGCGGCGGCCGCCGTGGCGGCCGCCTCGTCCCGCAGCGGCGGGGCTGTGTTCGTCACGACTTCTGTCACGTCTCCGATCCTCGCCGGAGACCGGCGGCCGGTCACCGTTGTCCCGCACCGGTTTCGCCCCGCGCGTTCGTCGGCGCGGACGAACTCCGTTGCGCCAGCACGGTTTCGGTGAGCGCGGCGAGCAGCGCGGTCCGGCGGGGCAGCTCGGCGACGACGACGTGCTCGTCGTCGGCGTGGGCACCGCCGCCGACCGCGCCGAGGCCGTCGAGCGTCGGAATGCCCAGCCCCGCGGTGAAATTGCCGTCGGAAGCGCCGCCGACCGCGGCTTCGGTGAGCGTCCCGGCCGCGAGTTCGTTCGCGAGCACGAACAGCTCCGCCGACGCACCCGCGTCCAGCGGCGCGCGGTTGATCCCGCCGTCGATGCGGATCCGCGCGTCTTCGTGCACCGGGGCAAGGCTTCTGATGGCGCGGTCGACGCGATCTTGCTCGGCCGTGTCCCACACCCGCACGTCGACGGCGACGCTCGCCCTGGCGGGCACGGTGTTCGTCGTCGTCCCGGCGGTGAGCGCGGTCGGGACGACCGTGGTGCCCTTCGCCGGGTCGGCGAGCGCGGCGATCGCGAGGATCTGGTGGGCGATCTCGATCCCCGCGTTGACGCCCTTCTCCGGCTCGAGCCCGGCGTGCGCGGCCCGGCCGTCGACCTCGACGCGGTACAGGGAAACACCTTTGCGGCGGGTCTTCAGCGCGCCGCCGTCGGCCGAGGCTTCGAGCACGAAGACCGCGTCGCAGCTCTTGGCTTCTTCCTCGATGAGCGGGCGCGACGACGGCGAGCCGATTTCCTCGTCACCGGTGACGAGGATGGAGAGCCCGTCGCGATCGGGCAGCGCGGCGGCGGCGTGCAGCGCCATCACGACGCCGGCCTTCATGTCGAAGCAGCCGGGTCCGCGCAGGATCCCGTCGCGGACCTCGAAGGGGTGCGTGCGCAGGGATCCCAGCGGCCACACGGTGTCGTGGTGGCCGAGCAGCAGTACCCGCGGCTCGCCGTCGCCGAACCGCCAGCGCAGGTGCGTGCAGCCGTCGGTGACGATGAACTCGGGTTCGGCGCCGAGCAGGCGACGGCCGATCGCGGCGACGGCATCGGCACTGCGGGCGACTGCCTCGTGGTCCTCGGAAGGTGACTCGCAGCGGACGAGCGTCTCGATGTCGCCGATCACCGCGGCTCACCCCGCAGGGGCTCACCAGGCAGCGCGCCGGTGTCGAGAATTCCCCCGCTGACCACGGGAACCCCGGCGACGTAGAGGTGCCGCACGCCCACCGACGGCCGGGTCGGGTCGGTGTAGGTGGCGGTGTCGGTGATCGCGGCGGGGTCGAGGACGACGAGGTCGGCGTCGGCACCGGCCCCGAGGTGGCCCTTGCGGCGCGCGGCGGGCGCGACGTCGTCGAGGAGCCGCGAAGGCAGGTACGAGCAGCGGCGGAACGCTTCGAGCCAGCTCCACGCCCCGGTTTCGCGGACCATCAGGCGCAGGGTCTTCGCGAAGGTGCCCGCGGTCCGCGGGTGCGTCGTGCCGCCCGGGGGCAGCGGCCACTCGGTGCTCTCGGTGCGGCCGTCCTTCCAGTACACGGGCATCGCGTCACTGGCGACGACGGCGTCGGGGAAGGCCAGGGCCTGGTGCAGCAGCCCGCGTTCGCGGGGGTCGGCCTCGTCGAGGAACTCGAGCAGGCAGGGCGCGCCCGGGTCGTCTTTCCGGAGCTGCCGCAGGCGGGCTTCGTCGCGCACCCGCTCCCCCGTCTCGAGGATGACGACGCTGGAGGGCTTCAACCCCTTGAGCCGCAAGCGGTCCGGCTCGATGAAGGCGGCACCGACGGCCGTGCTGCCCGCGCCGTAGGGGTAGGCCTCGACGGTGACGCGCGACCCTTCGCTCCGGGCGGTTTCGAGCGTGGCGAGCACGCGGTCGATGTGGTGGCCGGAGGTGCTGTTGACGTGGCAGTGGTGCATCGCGGCCCCGGTCTCCCCCGCGGCGGCGACGATCTCGACGGAGCCGTCGACGGGGATCGCCGGGTCGACCTCGACGAGCTCGCGGACGTGGGTGTAGGTCGGCACACCGGCCTTCGCGGCGAGGTGCGCGACGGCCAGGAACTCACCGGGCTCGGTGGCGGGCGCGTACCCCATCAGGATGCCGATGCCGAGGGCCCCGCGCGCCAGTTCGCCTTCGAGCAGGGCGAGCCACGCGGTCAGTTCCTTTGTGGACGAACTCCGTTGCCACCGCGGGTTCCCCAGGACGGCGAGGCCGCTGTCGATGCTCGCGTCGGGCGCGATGTTCGCGAGCACCTGCGCCCGGGCGGCACCCCAGGAGGCCGAGAAGCCGTAGTGCAGCGGCCGCCCGGCTTCCGCGGCTTCGGCGTAGGCCCGGTCGATGGGCATGAGCCCGGCTTCGAGGTCGAGGGCGGTGGTGACGCCGTCCATCGCCTGCAGCCGCTGCCCGGCGACGGAGTGCACGTGGCTGTGCAGATCGACGAACCCGGGCCCGACGACCAGGCCGCTGACGTCGACTCCGGTGGCATCCGGGGCCTCGAGGTCCGGACCGACGGCTTCGACCCGGGCACCGTTCAGCAGGACGTCGGCGGCGCCGTCGAACCCGCTCCCGGGGTCCACGACCCGGCCACCCCGCAAAAGTGTTCGCATCGGGCCGACGTTAGGTGGCTTTCGGGCGGGGCCGTTCGTCCGCTGCGACGAATCGGGACGGCGGGGTTCAGCCGCGGGGACGAACGCGCCCCAAGGTGACCTTGGTCGCGTCCGGCGCACCGAAGGCCGCCGCGCTGGCGAGAAATCGGCGGAGCCTGGCAGAACAGCCACTGGCCCGGCGGGTGGCGCGTTCCTAACGTGGTCGATCATGATCGCAGTGCTCGCGCCGGTCCTGATCGGCCTCCTCTACGTCGCGCTCAGCTCCCTCATCGCCGAGCCGCACCGCCGGAAGTTCAACGCCGTCATGGTCGGCGGCGCCGGCGCGGCCTACCTCTCCGGCGGCGCGCTCGGGCCGTGGGAGCTGCTGTTCTGCGCGGTCATGACCTACGTCGCCTTCCGCGGGCTCGACTCGTGGACGTTCATCGGCATCGGCTGGCTCCTGCACACCGGCTGGGACGTCGTGCACCACCTCAAGGGGCAGCCGATCCTGCCGTTCGCGCACGACTCGTCGTTCGGCTGCGCCTTCTGCGACCCGGTGATCGCGATCTGGTGCTTCACCGGCGGCCGCTCGGTGTGGCCCCGGTCCCGGCGGGTTGGCGAGCCGGAGCCGCGGGTACTCGGCTGAGCATGAGCACCGACGTCGAACGCGCCGCGCACGCCTTCTGCCCGCGGTGCCACCCGGACCCGCGACCGGGCGAAGTGCTCACCGCCCTGTGCGGCGCCCGGCACCCCTTTCACGGGCGCCGCGACCGGCCGGTGAACCAGTGCCCGGCGTGTGTCCGGCTGGCGTCGGCGCCGGTCTACGCGTGCGGTCACCCCGGGGGCTGAAGGGCGGTTGTGTGAGCGCGAACAACCAGCTAACGTGAGAATCCTTCACGTACCTGCCGGCTGTTCCCGCTTCCCCGCCACGGAAGGAACACCGCCTTGCGCAGAGTGTTCACCGCCTTCGCGACGGCCCTGCTGGCCGCCTCCGGGCTGGCCGCCACCTCCCTCCCCGCCGCCGCGGGCGGCACCTTCAGCGTGCTGACCTACAACGTCGCCGGGCTGCCCGAAGGCATCTCCAGCGCGCCCACCCCGCGCGCGCCGAGCACGACCGCGATCGGGCAGCGCCTCGGCCCGTACGACGTGGTGCACGTCCAGGAGGACTTCAACTACCACGCCAACCTCTACGCGGCCGACACCCACCCGTACCGGACGCCGACGAGTGGCGGAGCCGGGTTCGGGAGCGGGCTGAACAGCCTGTCGTCCGTGCCGTTCGACGAGCTGGAGCGCGTCCGCTGGGACTCGTGCCAGTTCGACTCCGGCGACTGCCTGACGCCCAAGGGGTTCACGTTCACCCGGCTGCGGCTCGCCGAGGGCGTCTACGTCGACGCGTACAACGTCCACACGAACGCGGGGACGAACGAGGGCGACCTCGCGTCGCGCGCGGCGAACCTGCGCCAGCTCACGGCGTACATCGCCACGCATTCGGCGGGCAACGCGGTCGTCGTCATGGGCGACACCAACACGCGCTACACGCGGGCCGCCGACACGATCCGGGCGTTCGCCGCCGACAACGGCCTGACCGACGCGTGGGTCCGGCTCGAACGCGGCGGCGTCCCGCCCGCGGCGGGCAGCGATCCCCTGGTGTGCGACGAAACCGCGGTCACCAACGCCTGCGAGATCGTCGACAAGGTGCTCTACCGCGGCAGCAAGCAGATCTCCCTGGACGCGACGTACTACAACAACGAGCACAACGCGTTCCTCGACGCGTCGGGGGCGATGCTGTCGGACCACGATCCGGTGACCGTGCGGTTCGGCTGGACGGCCGATCCCGCGTTCCGGCTGAGCGACCACTTCGGCGGCCCGCACGGAACGCCGTTCACCGACCTCGACCGCGTTCCGCCCGCCGCCCGCGCCACGACGCTGACCTTGAGCGCGGGCAGCCGCGTCGACCGGATCGGCTTGACGCTCGCCGGCGGTACGACGGTCGGCCACGGCGGAACCGGCGGCACGGCGCGGAGTTACCAGCTGGCCGACGGCGAGTACGCCGTCTCGGCCGAGTTGTGCCGCGGCAGCTACAACGGGCACACGCGGATCTTTTCCGCCCGCATCACGACGAACCGGGGCGGCGTCCTGGCCGGCGGCACCACGACGTCGGACTGCACCACGGCGACGGCTCCGGACGGGTGGCAGATCGCGGGCTTCCACGGCCGCGCGGGTGACGAGGTCGACCAGCTGGGCCTGATCTACACGCGCCGCTGACCGCCGTAGGTCCACAACGGACTGCGCAGCGACCGGACCAGCACGGGAAGCACCGTCAGCAAAGCGATCCCGCGCGCGGCGGCCGCCACGAGGTACGGCGCCCGCGGACCGAGCCCGTGGGCGACCAGCCCACCGGCCAGGCTGCCCACCGGGATCAGGCCCCAGCCGAGCAGGCGGTACGCGCTCGTGACCCGGCCCAGCAGCTCGGGCGGCACGAGCTGCTGGCGAAGGCCGACGGTGACGATGTTCCACAGGGTCGTCACGAAACCCGTCACGGCGAGGAAACCGCCGAGCACGACGGGACCGCGGCTCAGGCCGACGCCCGCGAACGCGCCGACGTTGGCCGCCAGTGCGGTGAGCAGCGCCGCCCGGGCCCCGATCCGGGCCACGACCCGAGCGTTGACCAGGCCGCCGAGCACGCTGCCGAGCGCCGCCCCGGCGAGCAGCAGGCCGTAGCCGCGAGCGTCGAGGTGCACGACCTCGGTGGCGAGCAAAACCAGTGTCGCGAAGGCGAGCTGGCCGCAGAAGGTGTTGACGCCCACCAGGATCGCCAGCGTGCGCAGCAGCCGGTGCCGCCAGAGCCACGACAGACCTTCGCGGACCGCGGAACGCGTCCGCACGACGTGGGTTCGGCGGGGCAGCGTCGCGACCAGCACCGCGGAAAGCGCGAACGAAACGGCGTCGAGCGCGAACGGCAACGCCGCCGCGACGCCGAACAGCAGGCTGCCCAGCGGCGGCCCGGCGAACTGTTCGGCGACCGTGGTGACCGCTTGCTGACGGCCGTTGGCGCGCGGCAGTAGCGCCGGCGTGACCAGGTCCGGCAGGATCGCCTGGGCCGCCATGGTGAAGACGACCTCCCCCGCGCCGAGCCCGAACGCCGTGACGACGAGAAGCCCGACCCCGGCCGCGCCGCGGGCGGCCAGGACCGCGGTCACCGCGACGAGCGCGGCCTGCACCGCCTGCGCGCGCCACATCAGGGCGGCGCGGTCGTGGCGGTCGGCCAGCGCCCCGGCGGGCAGGGACAGCAGCAGCCACGGCAGGTAGGCCGCCGCCGAGACGAGCGAGACGAGCCTCGGGTCCTGGGTCACCGTGACGGTCAGCAGCGGCACCGCCGCGGTGAACGCCCCGGTGCCGAGGTTGTCGATGCCGGTGGCCCACCAGAGCCGCCCGAACGCCTTCGGCAAGGTCATGGCCGGAAATCCTGCCGACGCCCGCTCGGACCGGGACAGGATTTAGCGCGGTGCTACATACTCGGGCGCATGGCCCTGACGATCGAACTCGGCGTCGCAGAGCTGGCGGCGACCCGCGTCGCGATCTCCCCGCTCTCCGAGACGGTCGCGTGCCTTCGGCAGCTGGGCGGGTACGAGCGGCAGGCGACCGTGCTGCCGTGGCTGCGCTGGGCGGAAGAAGAGCTCGCCCGCATACCACTGGACCTGCCCTGGACGTGGCCGCTGATCGTCAACGGCCGGCCGAGCTGGCCGGAGTTCCTGGTTCCCGCTCCGCGCGGAGCCGGTCCGTCCATAGTGGACGATCTGGCGGCGCTCCGGCGGACGACCGCCCGTCAGGTCCGCGCCAGCCTCGGCCGCGTGTTCGGCACGGACCTGCGGGGAACCGTCCGCGACCTGGCCGAGCGGCCGGCGGCCGGGTTGACGGCGATCGCCGCGGAGCTGCGCGAGGCGCACGACCGGCTGGTCGCCCCGCACTGGCCGCGGATCCGGGCCGTCCTCGACGCCGACGTCGCCCACCGCGCCCGAGCGCTCGCCACCGGCGGCGCCGCGAAGCTGTTCGACGGCCTGCACCCCGACCTGCGCTGGCGCGACGGCGGGCTGCTGCTGACCGGCGACCGCCCGGTGCACCGCGGTCCCGGCGGGCTCGTCCTCATCCCCGTCGTGCTCGGCTCGCCGTACGTCCTGGTCAAGCGGCACACGTCCACCCAGACGACGGTCCGCTACCCGGCCCGCGGCCGCGGCGCCCTCTGGACGGCGGGGACGCGGCCGCCGCCGGACGGCACCGTCCGGCTGCTCGGCCGGGCGCGGGCCGGGCTCCTCGAAGCCCTGCGCTCCCCCGCCACGACGACCGAGCTGGCCCGGGCGCTCGGCGTGACGCCCAGCGCCGTGTCGCAGCACCTGGCCGTGCTGCGCGAGAACGGCCTGGTCGAACGGGAACGCTCCGGGCGCCGGGTGCTGTACCTGACCACGGCGCTCGGAGCGTCCCTGCTCGGCGGCTAGCCCAGCGAGGTCAGCGGCACCGCGAACACCGCGCGGCCGCAGACCTGGTTCTGCGCCGTGCAGTCCGCGGTCGACCACTCCGACTGCGACCACACCAGCCCGGTCGACCAGTCGTAGGTCAGCGCCTCCGGGTGGATCGCCCAGCAGGCCGCCGTGGAGCCGCAGGTCGCGGATGTGCTCGCCGCCGTCGTCTGGGCCCAGAGCTGGCCGTTGATCGTCGCCGAGCTGTGGGCCACGTACCACTTCCCGTTGTTGGACAGCACGCCCTGCATGTTGCCCACGTAGCTGCGGAACGCCTCGGACGCCGTGCCGGTCAGCAGGTAGTCCTCGCCCATCGGGAAGCGGTACAGGCGGCCGTGGAGGCTCTGGTCGGAGAAGTACTCCGTCGTCACGATCGACGCGGGGCTCGTGCTGCGGTCCAGCGACAGCGACGAGAAGCACGGCACCCCGGTGTCGGAGGACATGCTGCACGTGCCGCCGGCGTAGGTGTAGTAGCCGATCTGCATCATCGCGTACTTGTAGGTCCAGGCCGCGTACCCGGACGAGGTCTTGCCGATCGCGTTCGACGTCGTGTCGGTCATCTGCAGGATGTGCTTGGTGCTGAACACCCGGATGGCGGTCGAGGTGTTCCCGACGGCGGTCACGTAGATCTTGTCGCCGTACCAGGCCATCCCGCCCATGTGGGCCTGCGCGCCGGAGAAGCTGCTGCCGGTGCTGTTCGGCACGGCCAGGTACATCATCCGGTGCGCGGCCGAGGCGGGGTCGTTGTAGTTGATCGCCTGGATCCGGGCGTCGTTGTAGCGGCCGAGCGCGTCGGTGCCGTGCCAGCCGGACAGGATGATCTTGTCCGCGCCCCACATGCCGTCGTTGTCGGCGTCGCCGGAGGTCGTGATGCCCTGCGGGACCCAGGTGGTGCTGCCCGCGCGTTCGGAGTCCCAGCACAGGGACTTGGCGGCCGCCGGCGCCTTGGGCAGCGCGGCCTTTTCGGCGCTGGTACAGCCGGTCATCGGGTAGCTGGGGTCGTTGACGACGGTGTTGAGGCTGACGTTCGGCAGCGCGTTGTCCAGCGCGGTCAGCGCCGCGGCGGGTGTCGCGTGCCAGACCAGGTTCTGCTTGGTCGTCGTGGTGAGGGGGTCGCTGTAGGCGGCGCTCGCCGTCCCGGGCAGCGCCAGCGCGCCGGCCGCCACGGCCAGCGCGAGGAGGAGGACTTCACGGATTCGCATGGGCGACAGTGCGCCACACGCGAATCCAAAATTCGTACAACGCTCGTACTAGCGGGTGGTGGTCAGGGAACCAGCACCACTTTTCCGTCGACCTCGCGGTTCTCCAGACGGCGGTGGGCTTCCGCGGCCTGCTCCAGTGGCAGGGTGACGACCTCGGGCTCGATGGCGCCGGCTGCCAGGTGCCCGACCAGTGCCGCGATGTCGGCCCGGAACCCGGCCGGATCCTTGTCCACCGCGCGTGCCACGGTGTGCACCGCGACCCGGGGACCCGGCGTGAGCTTGGCCCGCAGGAGGGCGCCGACGGTGCGCGTCATGGCGCCGGCCTTCGAGTAGCCGGCTCCGGCGGCGAAGCTGAATCCGTACGACACGACCACACCCGACGGTTTCGTGACACGCCGGGAACGCGCCAGCGAAGGGCCGCCCACCGGGTCGAACGCGGCCGCGACCGGCACGGGCACCGCGGCCTGGTCCGCGACCCAGGTGGCGCCGCCCGCCTGAACCCGGCCGCGCCTGCCCGGGCTGGAGGTGCCGTAGACCTCGACCCCCGCCGACCTGGCGATCTGGGACAACGCCGACCCGACTCCTCCGGCGGCGCCGAGCACCAGCACGGCCTCGCCGGGCACCGGCCCGGCCATCCGGTGGAACATCTGCCAGGCCGTGAGGTAGTTGAGCATCAGCGCGTCGAGGTGTTCGGCGGGAGGTCCCTCGGGCAGTGGGGCGGTCCGCGACGCCGGCGCCAGCACGTGCGTCGCGTACCCGCCGGCGCCGATCAGGGCACCGACGCGCTGGCCGACGGTGAATTCCGCGACGCCCGCGCCGACCCGTGCGACGTGCCCGACGACATCGAACCCCGGGACCTCCGGGAGGGTGCCGGGAGTGAGACCGCGGCGGGTCGAGATGTCGTGGAACGCCACTCCCGCGGCCTCCGTGGTGATCAGGACCTGTCCGGGGCCTGGTTCCGGCACCGGCATGGCCTCCACCCGGAGCACCTCAGGACCTCCCGTGGAGGTCAGCCGTACCCGTCTCGCGCCCGCCGAAGTGGTCATGCCCCCAAGATACATGAGAATTTCAAGGAACTGCTCAACTGGTTTCGGCTACCGGTCGGCGAGTGCCTTGGCCAGCAGGGACTGCAGGAGCACCTGTTCCTCTTCGCCGAGGTGAGCGAAGGGAGAGTGCCTGGCGACGACGGCGAGGAGCCGCTCGCGCACCTTCCGGCCTTCGGCGGTCGGCACCAGCGTCCGGACGCGCCCGTCCCGGGGATGCGGGCGCCGCTCGGCGAGCCCGCGTTCCTCCAGCTGCGCGCTGAGCAGACTGATGTTGGAGGGGTCGCACCGCATGAGGGCGGCCAGCTTGCGCAGCGGCTGCGGCTCGGCATCCGGGTCGAGGATCCACAGCAGGTTCGCCGTCGGCCCGGTGAGCTCCAGCCGCTCCAGGCCGTCGTGCATCCGGCCGGCAACCTCTCCGGCCAGGGCCGTCACCTGGTACAGCAACGAAGCCGCGAGCTCATCGACCGCCATGCACCGAGCTTAGCTTGAGGTACTCCTGGAGTTGCTTCACCACTAGTCGGCCAGCGAGAGCACCGTCCGCGCCTGTTCCACCATCGCCACGTCGAGGAAAGTCCCGTCCGGCAACGCGATCGCACCGACCCCGGCGGCCGTCGCCCCGGCGACCCGCGCGATGACCTCGCGCGCCCGCGAAACCTCCTCGCGCGTAGGCAAGAACGCCGTCCGGATCGTGGCGAGCTGGACCGGGTGGATCGCGGTGCGGCCGCGGAACCCGAGTGCTCGCCCCGCCCGGCACGACGCCGCCAGCCCGTCGAGGTCGCGGACGTTCGCGTAAGCGGACATCGCGGGCGGGGCGAGCCGGGCCGCCCGCGCCGCGACGATCACGCGGCTGCGCGCCCACGCCAGCCCGGCGTCGTCGGCCACGCCGAGGTCCGAGCGCAGGTCGGCCTCGCCGAGCCCGATCGACGCGATCGCCGTCGACGCCGTCGCGACCTCCAGGGCCCGTTCGACACCGAGCGCCGACTCGATCAGCGGGTGCAGCGACCGGCCCGGCAGCACGGCCTCGACTGCCAGGACCTCCTGCGGTGTCTCGACCTTCGGCAGCCGCGCGCCCACCGCGAGCGGCAGGCGCGCGACCGCCGCGAGGTCGGCGTCGTGCCACGGCGTGCTCGGGTGGTTGACGCGCACCTGCACCGGCCGCGCCACCGAGGCGAGCAGCTCCAGGACGTTCGCGCGGGCTTCGTCCTTGCGCGCCGGGGCGACGGCGTCCTCGAGGTCGACGAGCACGACGTCGGCTTCGGAGCCGAGGGCCTTGCGGACCCGGTCCGGGCGGTCGGCCGGCGTGTAGAGGAACGTCAGCGGGGGGCTCACACCGCGCCCCGCTCGCGCAGTTCGGCGACCCGTTCGGCCGAGAACCCCAGCACTTCCAGCACCGCGTCGGTGTCCGCGCCGTGCGGGCGGCCGGTGAAGCCGATGACGCCGTCGTGGCCGGACAGCCGGAACAGCGGCCCCTGCATCAGCATCGGGCCGAGCTCGGCGTCGTCGATCTCGTGGATCGTCCCGAGCGCGCGGAACTGCGGGTCCGCGACGATGTCGGCGGCGTCGTAGATCGGCGCCACCGCCGCCTGCGCCTCCTCGAACGCGGCCACGACCTCGTCGCGCGTGCGCTGCCCGATCCACTTGCCGACGGCTTCGTCGAGTTCGTCGGCGTGCAGGGCCCGCTCGGCCCCACTCACGAACCAGGGTTCGCCGGCCAGGTCCGGCCGGCCGACCATCCGGACCACCCGCTCGGCGATCGACTGGGCCGAAGTGGACACCGCGACCCACTGGCCGTCGGCGGTCCGGTAGGTGTTGCGCGGCGCGTTGTTGGTCGAGCGGTTGCCGGTGCGCGGCTGGACGGTGCGCAGCTGGTCCCAGCGCGTGATCTGCGGGCCGAGCATGGCGAGCATCGGTTCGATGATCGCGGTGTCGACGACCTGCCCGCGGCCGGTGTTCGCGCGCGCGGCCAGCGCGACCATGATCGCGTACGCGGTCGCCAGCGACGCGACACCGTCGGCGAGCCCGAACGGCGGCAGCGTCGGCGGCCCGTCCGGCTCGCCGGTGGTCGCCGCGAACCCGCTCATCGCCTCGGCGAGCGTGCCGAAGCCGGGCCGGGACCGGTAGGGGCCGAGCTGCCCGAAGCCGGTGACACGGGCGAGCACGAGCTTCGGGTTCCAGCTCGCCAGCTCCTCGTAGCCGAGCCCCCAGCGTTCGAGCGTGCCCGGCCGGAAGTTCTCGATCACGACGTCGGCCGTGGTGGCCAGCGCGAGGAACACCTCGCGGCCGCCTTCGCTGCCGAGGTCGGCGGTCACCGTGCGCTTGTTGCGGCCCAGGGTCTTCCACCACAGGTTTACGCCGTCCTTCGCGGCGCCGTGGGTACGCGACGGGTCGGGCTTGCGCGGGTGCTCGACCTTGATCACGTCGGCGCCCATGTCGCCCAGGTGCATCGCGGCCATCGGGCCGGCGAAGAGCGTGGACGCGTCGATGACGCGCAGCCCGGCCAGCGCCCCGGTCGAGGGGTCACGGGAGACGGTCACGAGGGCACCTCCCACGCGCAACGGAAGCCGACGGTGGCGCTGCGCGCGAGCCCCAGGCCGGGCAGGAGGAGCTTCACGGTGTAGTCCGGGTCCTTGACCCCGCCTTCGACGTACCACTCGGAGCTTCCGGCGCGGTAGTCGCTGCCACCTTTGAGCATCACGAACCGCGTGCGGCCGTCGGAGTGTTCGCTTTCGGTCCAGTTCCACACGGCGGGGGTGCCGCGGCGAAGCTTCTCCCCCGCCAGCTGCCATTCGTCCTCGGTGGGCAGGCGGCCACCACGCCACGCGCAGTACGCGCGGGCGTCGTCGAGGTCGACGTGGGTGGCGGGCTCGTCCGGAGCGCCCTCCGGGGTCCAGTCGTGGCCGGTGGCGGCCGCGAACTCCGCGAACTGCGCGTTGGTCACTTCGGTGGCCGCTATCGCCACCGCGGTGGTCAATTCGCCTTCACGCTGCAGGGTGCGGGCGTCGTGCAGGCGCGGCGGGAGCGGTTTCCATTCGTCCACATAGGGCGCTCCCTGGTACATGCCGGTCTCCCGGGCGCGGTAGCGGACGGTCAGCACGTACGGACCGGCCGGGACGACCACAGCGTCCGCTTCGGGCGTGCCGGTTGTCCTCTGTGGACTTTTCCGGGTGGCGATCCGGTGCGGGAAGCGGGCATCCGGGTCGTGCGGCAACGGCGGGAGGTCCGGCAGCCACCCTTCGACGGCGGCGCCGATGCCGCGAGCCGGTACCCCGCCGAGGAGGTCCGTGCCGGGCAGCGGGCCGTGGTAGTCGGTGTCGCCGCGGTTGACGAGTGTCCACAGTGTCCGGCCGTCCAGTTCCCATGCGGACGCGTAAACGCCCGCGGCTTCGGCTTCTTCCGCGAGCTCGACGAGGGGCGTCCACTCTCCTTCGAGGAGCAGGTCCTTCGCCGCGCGTTGGAGCGTCACCATCCGGCGGACGGTCGCGGCGTCGCGCGGCGACCAGCCGACCCACGCGCCGAAGACGACCTCCCAGACCATGACGCCGACGCCGTTGAGCCACGCGGACTGGAGTTCCTCGCTGTGGTCGCGGTGCCAGCGGCGGACGTGGTGCTGCATGTGGCGGCGTTCGTACCAGTGGGCGCGCAGGACGCCGGGCACCGGCGAGTCGGCGAAGAACTGGGCCCACGACGCGGTGTGGTCCTCGATCCGCTCGACCGGGAGCTTGGACTCGCCTTCGAGGACGATGCCGGGCCGGGCGGCCTCCAGGCGGTCGACGAAGTCCGGCTCGGCCTTCTTGAGCGTGTCGAGGAAGACGCCGTCCGCCTGCAGATCTTCGACGAGGGCGGCCAGCTCGGTGAGGTCGTCGCTGCCGCGACGGGTGCCGACGTCCCAGGGGTTGTAGTCGACGAAGACGTGCAGCCCTTCGTCGTGCAGGGTTTCGACGAGCGTGGCGAGCCCGGGGACGGCGCGGTAGAAGTCCCACTGGTTGCGGTCGTCGAGGCCGATCACCGGGTAGGCGTGCCAGAGCACGACGGCGTCGAGCCCGCCGAAGCGGGCGCGGGCGTCGTCGAGGAAGCGGTCCGGGGTGAAGCGGCGCGCGTCGAAGTCGTAGAGCAGCTCGTCCCAGAGCCAGACCTGCGCGACGGCGTAGCACGTCTGCGACCAAGCCGCTTGTGGACGGTCGTAGGCGGCGCCGGTGTAGCCGTGCCGGCGCCGGGCGTCTTCCCGCCACTCGAGGAGCTTCGCGCGCCACGCCGGGCGATCCGCGGGATCGGCCGGTGCGGCGAAGATCTTGGCGTCGTCGAGGTCGGCGAGGGGGCCGCGGACCTCGGTGGGACGGTCGATCGGCCGCGGGACGAGGGGGTCGAACTGGTAGGTCATGGTGTCTTCCCTGCGACCTCGGCTGTGGTGGGGACGGCGGCTTGGGCGCCGGGTTTGGTGACGGCGAGCGCACCGGCCACGGTCGCTCGTCCGGCGGCCTCGGGAAGGCTTGCGCCCTGCGCGAGCGCGGCCGCGAGGACGCCGCAGAAGGTGTCGCCGGCGCCGGTGGTGTCGACCGCGTCGACGCGGAGGCCGGGGATCCGCACGGGCTCGTGGTCGCGGCGGAGCACGACGCAGCCCTCCCCGCCGAGGGTGACGACCACGGCGGGCACGCGCTCGAGCAGCTTTTCGGGTTCGCCGGCGAGGTCGGCGGCCTCGTGTTCGTTGACGACGAGCAGGTCGAGGACCTCCCAGAGCGAGTCCGGGAGGTCCCGCGCCGGCGCGGCGTTGAGGATCATCAGGGCCGCGGGCTTCCGGGCCGCGGCGGCCGCGGCCACCACGTCGAGGGGGATTTCCAGCTGGGCGAGCACGACGTCGGCCTCGGCGATCCGGTCGGCCTGCGCCGCGCCGATCCGCACGTGATCATTCGCGCCGGGGGCGACGACGATGGCGTTCTCGCCGTCGGGGGCGACGGTGATGAAGGCGGTACCGGTGGGCGCGTCGGCCCGTTCGACCAGGTCGGTCCGGACGCCGGCGCCCCCGAGGGAGACGAGGAGGAGGTCGGCGCCTTCGTCTTCGCCGAGCGCGCCGACGAAGGTGGTGTCGGCGCCCCCGGCCAGCGCGGCGGCGACGGCCTGGTTGGCGCCTTTGCCGCCGGGGCTGCGGCGGAGGCGCTCCCCGAGGATGGTTTCGCCGGCGCGGGGCGGCCGAGGGACATCGACGGCGAGGTCCACGTTGGCCGACCCGACGACCACGACCCGCCCGGAGGCCGAAGCCCGGTCACCTTCCGCGCGGCCTTCGCCAAGGGGCGCGCCGCCGGCCGACCGGTCGCCGGGCGCCACTCGACCGGCGGCGGAAGCCGGGCCGCCCGCCGGAGTGCCGGGTGCGGCCCGGCCGTCGGGCACCGGCCGGCCGGTCATCGGCCGGCCTCCGCCAGCGCCGCCGTGCGGGCCGCGAGGTCCGCGATCCGCCGCTCGCCACCCGGCAGCGACGTCGCGATCCGGCCGTCCAGCGGCTTGCTCCAGTACTCGTCCACACCACTCACGGCGCCGACCACTCCCCCGACCGTCGCGGCCGCGGAGTCGGTGTCCCAGCCCGCCGTCACCGCGATCGCGATGCTCCGCCCGAACTCCCCGCCACCCGCGGCGAGTGCGTAGGCGATCACCGCCGCGTTGTTCAGCACGTGCACCCAGTGCAGGTGCCCGTACGCTTCGTGCAGCCGGTCGAGTCCACTCGCGACATCGCCCGACGACGCCGCCGAGCGTCCGAAGTGGACCGCCGCCGCCAGGTCGCAGCCGGCCGGGAGCACTGTCGATGCCGCGTCGAGCACCTCGTCCACCGTGTCGCACACCATCGCCGCCGAGGCGAGGGCCGCGGCCCACATCGCGCCGTACACCCCGTTGCGCGTGTGGCTCAGCCGAGCGTCCGTCCACGCCAGCCGCGCCGCCGAAAGCACGTCGCCCGGGGACACCCAGCCGAACACGTCCGCGCGGATCAGCGCGCCGATCCACTCCCGGAACGGGTTGTGGTGCGTCGCCGTGTCCGTGCGTGCCTCGAGGAGGTTCCGGTACGCCGCGCGCTCCGCCGTGAACACCCGCCCGGCCGGCAGGTTGTCCAGCCACAGCTGCGCGACGTCGTCCGTCGTGAACGAACGCCCGTGCGTCTCCAGCAAGGAGAGGGCGAGCATCGGGTAGTTGAGGTCGTCGTCCTCGGGCATCCCGTCGATGTTCTCCGCCAGGGACGTCGGCGCCGACCGGCGGTTCCACGGCCACCGCGCGGCGACGTCGTCCGGCAGCCCGACGGCGGTGAACCAGCCGGTCAACGGCCAGCGGCCGGTCGCCCGCAGGATCTCCTCGATGCCTTCGCGCGGGATCTTCTCCACCGGCTTGCCCAGCAGGCACCCCGCGGCCCGGCCGGTCCACGCGTTCAGTTCACGCCCCCGCGAACCGCGCGGCAGCGAAGCCGCCGGTGGCAGCTCCAGCGCGTCCCACGGCGGATCGGCGGGAGGCGCGCCCACCGCGTCCAGCAGTTCCCGGGCCAGCTCACGCAGTTCGGGCGCCGCCGGCCCCGCGCCGCTGACGGCCGGCACCGGCGAGCCGCCCGCCGCGACCCACCGCTCCCGCACCGCGGCGACGTCCGTGCCCTCCGCCGCGGCCTGCACCAGCTCGTGCGGGAGCAGGTCCTCCGGCCGGGCCCAGGTGAGCCTCACGCCGTCCCCGCCAGGAACTCGGCCCGGGCCGCGGCCCGCTCGCGGTCGGCCTTCAGGATGTCCGCGGCCGCCGAAGCCAGCAGGTGCCCGGTCTCCCGCAGGTCCATCCGGCTGGCCTCGCCGATCTCGTCGACCCAGTCCGCCGGCACGACCGCCGTCCCGCCGAGGCCGGCGCACACCGCGCCCGCCATCACGGCGATCGAGTCGGCGTCCCGGCCGTAGTTGACGGCGGCCAGCACCGCGCTCCGGAAGTCACCCCGGTGCGCGAGCACGAACGCCAGCGCGGCCGGCAGCTCCTCGATCGACTTGGTCCGCGACGGGCGCCGCGCGTCCATCGACATCTCGCGGTAGTGCGGCCCGACCGAGTCGAACGGCGCGACGGTCTCGCGGACGAGAGCCGCCAGCGCGCGTTCTTCCCCGTCGGTGGCCGGGGGAACGGACCGGCCACCGAAGGTCTCCACGACCGCGCGCACCGCCGCAGCGGTCCCGTCGTGGGCCACGTCGAGCGCGGCCTGGACGACGTCGCCGAGCGCGGCGCCCGGGGCGACCGCGGCCGCCACCATCGCGGCCAGCACCCCCGCCGCCTCCCGGCCGTAGCTCGACTGGTGCGCGCCGGTGAGGTCGATCGCCTCGGCGTAGGCCGCCCGCGGATCACCCGCGTTGACGACGCCCACCGGGGCGACGTACATCGCCGCGCCGCAGTTGACCACGTTGCCCACGCCCGCTTCACGCGGATCCACGTGTCCGTAGTGGAGTCTCGCGACGATCCACTTCTCCGCGAGGAAGACCCGCTGCAGCAGCAGCGCCGTCGACTCCAGCTCCGGCACCCAGCGCGGCTCGCCGATCATCAGCGGCACCAGGTCCTCGGCCATCGCGTACGCGTCGAGGTGCGCGCGGCGCTTCGCGTACACCTCGACGAGCGCCCGCGTCATGAGGGTGTCGTCGGTGATGTGCCCGTCGCCCTTGTGGTACGGCGCGATGGGCCGCGCGGTCCGCCAGTCCGGGTACCACGGTCCGACGACGCCGGTCACCCGGCCGCCGTGCCGTTCTTCGATCTGCTCCGGGGTCCACCCTTCGGTGGCGCCGCCGAGGGCGTCCCCGACGGCCGCACCGGTGATCACCGCGACGGCCCGGTCTTGAAGCCAGGTCACCAATCCGCTCCTGTCACTTGCTGACGCTCTTCCAGCCGTCCTCGAGCTGCTTCGCGAGGCCGGCGGCGTCGATCTTCTGCCCGAGGAACTGCTGGTACGCCGGGGTCGCGACGGTGTCCTTCCACTGCGCGTACTTGCCGGCGAACAGGTAGGGGGCCGAGGTCAGGTACTCCCCCGAGGCGAGGATTTCCTTCCAGCCGTTCTTCGCGCCGAGCTTGGTGGTCAGCGCCTGCCGCGCGGACGTCGTCGGCGGGATGAGCGCGTCGGCCTCGTTGATCGCGGCGAGGTTTTCGGTGCTGGTGAAGAAGTCGACGAACTCGGCGGCTTCCTTGACGTGGCCGGAGTCCTTGTTGACCGACAGCGTCTGCGGGTTGGCCGCCTGCGCGGGCCCGGCCGAGCCGGCCAGCGGCGGCAGCACGACCCAGTCGAAGCCCTTCGGCGCGTCCTTGGCGATGTTGGCGGCCTGGTAGGAACCCTGCACGGTCATCGCGACCTGGCCGGCGTAGAACGGCGCGAGCGCCTTGGTGCCGGACTGCGTCAGCGTGACCGGGAGGATCGAGTGGTCCTGGTGCGCCATCGCGTCGACCAGCTGCGGCAGCGCCTGCTCACCCTGCCCGACGCTCAGCTGTGCCTTGTCTCCGGTGCCGTCGAAGTACTTGCCGCCGAACCCGGGAGCGAGGGCGACGAACGCCGCCGTCGGGCTCGACAGGCCCCAGCCGAGGCCGAACTTGCCGTCCTTCGTGGTCGCCTTGGCGATGTCGCGCAGCTGGTCCCACGACATCGTGGCGCCCGTCGGGATCGTGACGCCCGCCTGCTGCAGCTGGGTCTTGTTCGCGAAGACCACATAGGACTGCAGCTCGGTCGGGACGGCGATCACCTTGCCGTCGACGGTCACCGAGTCCAGGACGCCCTTCGGGATGTCCGCGCGCTTGCCCTCGGGCAGGTACTGCGACAGGTCGGCGAGGTAGCCGTCGGTGGCGAAGGGGGCGATGCCGGCGGCTTCGTAGTGCACGATGTCCGGCGCGGTGCCCGCGTTGAACTGGGTGATCAGCTTGTCGTAGACGCCGTCCCAGCCCGCCTGGACGATCTTGACCTGCACGTCCGGGTGCGCCTTGTTCCAGTCGCCGACGATCTTCTGCGTCGCGGCGATGGCGGCGGGCTGGTCCGACAGGGACTGGAAGGTCAGGGTGACGGGCCCGTTCCCGCCGTCCCCGCTTCCGCCGCTCCCGCACGCGGCGAGCAGCAGGCCGGCGACCGTCAGTGCGGCGGCGGCGATCATGCGTCGTGTCTTCATCGACCGACCTTTCGAGGTTTCTCTGGTGGGGTTCATCCCTTCACCGCCCCGGCCATCAGGCCGCTGGTGAGCTTCCGGCGCAGGATGCCGAAGAAGACGATGCTGGGAATCGCGGCGAGCACGGCACCCGCGGCGAGCGGGCCGAGGGCGACCTTGCCCTCGCCGCCGACGAACATGTTGAGCGTGATGGGCAGGGTGTAGTTCTCCGGCGACTGCAGCAGCACCAGCGCGAAGAAGAACTCGTTCCACGACGAGACGAAGCTGAACATCGCCGTCGCGACGACACCGGGCGCCAGCAGCGGGAAGACGATCGTGCGCAGCACGGTCAGCCGGCTCGCGCCGTCCATCGCCCCGGCTTCCTCGAGCTCCACGGGGATCGCGGAGACGTACCCCTGCAGCATCCAGAGCGCGAACGGCAGCATGTACGTGGTGTGCACGAGCGTCAGGCCGGCGAGGTTGTCGGCCAGGCCGAGCGTCCGCAGGATGAGGAACAGCGGCAGGATGATCAGCACGACCGGGAACACCTGGCTGACCAGGATCCAGCCGACGCCGGCGGCCCGGATCTTGCCCTTCAGCCGCGCGAGCACGTACGCCGCGGGGACGGCGATCACGACCGACAGCGCGGTCGAGGCGAGCGCGACGATCAGGCTGTTGGCCGCCGATCGCACCAGGCCCTGCTTGTTCAGCGCCTCGGTGTAGTTGTCCCAGTGCCACTCGCTCGGCAGCAGGCTGACCGTCAGCGAGTTCAGCTCGCCCGACGACTTGACCGACGCGGAAATCAGCCACAGCAACGGGAAACCGAGGAACAGGATGTAGAGCGCGAGGGCCGCGTACTGGGCCGGGCGCACGAGAACCCGCATCAGCGTCCCTTCCCGGCGGTGCGGTCGTCGCGGAACTGCGACCGCAGGTAGACGGCGAGGATGAGCACGACCACGACGACGAGCACGAGGCCCATCGCGGCGGCGTAGCCGATCTCGCGATTCTTGAAGGCTTCGAGGTAGATGAACAGCACCGGCACCATCGTCTTGCCGCCCGGCCCACCCGCGGTGAGCACGTAGACCAGCGAGAACGAGTTGAAGTTCCAGATGAAGTTCAGCGACGTGATCGACGTGACGATCGGGCGCAGGCTCGGCCAGGTGACCGCGGTGAAGCGCCGCCACGCGCCGGCACCGTCCACAGAGGCCGCTTCGTGCAGTTCGGCCGGGATCTGCTGCAGGCCGGCCAGGAGCGTCACGGTCGTCTGCGGCATGCCGACCCAGACGCCGACGACGATCACGGCGGGCAGCGCGACCGAGAAGTCGCCGAGCCAGTTGATGTCGTCGGGCAGGCCGACGCTGCCGAGGAAGGCGTTGAGCGGGCCGCCGTTGGCCGAGTAGATCATCTGCCACATGATCGCCACGACGACCGGCGGCATCGCCCACGGCACGAGCGCGAGCACCCGCGTCAGGCCCTGCAGCCGCAAGCCGGAATTGAGCAGCAGGGCGAGGCCCATCGCGGCGGCCAGCTGCAGCAGCGTCACGCCGACGGTCCAGATCATGCCGATCCGCAGCGAATCCCAGAACAGGTCGTTGCCGGCGAGCTTCGTGAAGTTGCCGATGCCGGCGAAGCCGTAGTCCGGGTGCCGGACCAGGCGCGCGTCGGTGAAGGCGAGGAAGATCCCGACGACGAGCGGGGCGACGCTGAGCACGAGGATCGGGATCAACGACGGCAGCACCAGCGCGATCGCCTCGCGTCGCCGCGTGCGGGCCAGCGCGGGCTTCTTCCTGCCGGGCGCGGGCGCCGGGCGGGTCAGGGTCGCCGTCAAGCCGCACCTCCGGTCGACTCGCGCACCATCAGTTCGGGGCCGACCGCGACCTGCTGCGCGGCGTGGTCCGGGTCGTCGGCGAGCCGGAGCATGATCCGCGCGGCCGCGCGGCCGCGCTCGGTCGAGCCGAGGGACACGCTGGTCAGGCTGGGCTGGAAGACCCGGCCGAGCTCGGTGTCGTCCATGCCCGTGATCGCGACGTCGCCGGGCACCGAGAGGCCCGTTTCCCGGACGGCCCGGATCGCCCCGATGGCGAGCAGGTCGTTCGCGGCGACGAGGGCATCGAGGGGCGCGCGGGGTTCGCGGGCCAGCAGCTTCCGCGCGGCGTCGAGCCCGGCGGTGACGGTGAAGTCGGCGGCGACCTCCTGGTCGGTCCGCTCGAAGGCGATGGTTTCGGTGGCGGCGTCGAACCCGCGCTGGCGGGCCGCGCCCGGCGTGGTGTCGAGCGGCCCGTTGAGGAACCCGACCCGGCGGCGGCCGAGGGCGTGCAGGTGACGGACGGCCGCGCCGATCCCGCCGGCGGAGTCCGTGGAGACGGAGCTGATGCCGCGGTCGTCCAGCGCCCGCCCGATCACCACGACCGGGACGGGGGCCTGCTGGATCTCTTCGATCAGCCGGTCGTCGGTGCGCAGCGGGCTGACGATCATGCCGTCGACGAACCCGCTGTTGAGGCTGCGCACGAGCTCGGTGGTGGACCCGGCGGTGTCCCCTGTGGACATGACGACGACCCGGTACCCGTGCGGGGCGAGGACTCCGTGGATGGCCCGCATCATTTCGACGTAGACGGGGTTCCCGATGTCGGCGACGGCGAAGGCGACCTGAAAGGTCTTCTTCAGCCGCAGCGACCGCCCGATGGCATCGGCGCTGTAGCCGAGCTCGGCGGCGGCGGCGCGGACGCGTTCGACCATCGCCGGGCTGGCACCGGTCCCGTGCAGGGCGCGCGAGGTCGAGGCCAGGGAGACCCCGGCCCGCTCGGCGACCTGCAGCAGCGTGGCCCGTGTTGACGTCATCGGCTACCTCGGAGTGCGAGTTTGGAAACGTTTCCAAGTGCGGATCGTGAGGCTGGAAACGTTTCCAATCGGATTAATCCTGATACTGGCACTCGGTTGGCGTGGGTGTCAACACGGCACGGAGAGCGCGCGAGCGGTTACCGCCCGGGGGTCGGCGCGGCCCCGGTGGCCGCCCGTGGTCGGGCATGGATGGGTTCGGCGAGGTCGCGGCTGGAGGCTGCGGCCGGGAGGGCGGCGGGCCCGGCAGGCTCGCGGCCGACGGTCGGGACGAGTGGCCCAGCAAGACCTCGCCTCGCCGCCCGCGGCCCGCGGCCGCGCGGGCCCGGCAGGCGCGCAGCCGACGGTCGGGACGAGTGGCCCAGCAAGACCTCGCCTCGCGGCCTGCGGCCCGCGGCCGCGCGGGCCCGGCAGGCGCGCAGCCGACGGTCGGGACGGGCGGCCCGCCAAGACCTCTGCTCGCCGCCCGCGGCCCGCGGCTGCGGCCGGGCGGGCCCGGCAGGATCACGGCTCATGGGCACGGGCGGCGGGGCCCGGCGAGGTCTCGGCTCGGGCGTCGGCGGCGAGCTCGGCGAGGGAGCCGGCCATTGCCCGTCCGGCGCCCGATCCGCCGTGGCAGCTCCCGCATTCTGGTACCGGTGGCCGGGTTAACCGGTATGCCCCGATAGTGGTCGCGTGCTCACTTCCCGTGCCCCGCTCACCCTCCCCCGGGCCGAACGGACCGAGACACGAGTGTCCTATCGGGACGCTCTCGTGGCACCCCTGCCCGGCTACCGTCCGCTGCTGCTGGACCTGGTCGTCCCGGGTGGCGGCGGTGGGCACCCGGTGGTGGTCTACCTCTACGGCGGCGCGCCGGCCGCCGGGTCGCACAAGCACAGCCGGCTGGGCGATCGCGTCACGGACCGGCTGGTGGCGGCCGGGTTCGCCGTCGCGCGCGCCCAGTACCGGCACGGGCGCGAGGCCCCCTTCCCCGCGCAGGTGCACGACGTGAAGGCCGCGGTCCGCTGGGTCCGCCACCATGCGGCCGAGCTCGAGCTCGACGCCGGCCGCGTCGCGGCGTGGGGACATTCCGCCGGCGGCTACCTCGCCGCCATGCTTGCCGTCACCTCGGACGACCCGGCCTTCGAGGGCGACCTCGGGATCACGGGCCCGTCGAGCCGGCTCGGCGCGGCGATCGCGTGGAGCCCGCCGACGGACTTCACGCGCATTCCGCCGCCACCGGCGGATTCGGTGCTGCACAGCAGCGGTCACGACCCGCACGACTGGCTCCCCGGTCCGACGGCGAGCCCGCTGCTGCACGCGTCGGCGACCGCGGCGCCGCTGTTGCTGGCCCACGGTACCGACGACGCCGGAATCCCGATCGCCCACAGCGAAGCACTGGTCGCCGCCTACTGGCGCGCCGGCGCCGACGCGGACCTGATTCGCCTGGAGGGCGCGGGTCACTTCTACGGCGAGCGGAAGCTCGAGCAGGTCACCGACGCCGGGATCGCCTTCCTGCGCAACCACTTGAACCGCGCTGGGCCGGACCCGGCCGGGTGAAACGCGCTCAGCCCACGATGTCGATCTCGAACGCCTCCGCGGCGCTGTACTCGACGTCGGCCCACACCGCGCCTGGGAGGGCGAAGCGGCGGTGGGACGTCAGCCGATCGTCGTAGCCGGGTTCGCTCTTCGGGTTGTGGCCGACGCCCGTCTTGTCGGAACCCCACGCGAAGATGTTGCCGACCCACATCGGCTTCGACACGCCGTCCCGGTTGATCCGGGGGCGGACGACGATGGCGGCGCCGATGCTGCCGGACAGGTTGAGCCGCACGGTGTTCTGCCCGGCGTTGGGCGGGGTGACGGTGATGCGTTCCATGAGCTCCACTCCCGGTTCGGTGGTCAGCGACGCCGGCGTGTCCACGCCGGGCCAGTAGTCCGCGACGACGGAGATGTCGATGCCGGGGTCGACGTCGAGCAGGTACTGCGCGGCGATCGCGCCGGCGGGGATTTCGGGTTTGCCGGTGGCCGTGGCGATCCAGTACAGCGGCGGCTCGACGCCCTGGTCCGCGAACGCGGCCTTCACCTTCGGCCAGGTCGACCGGTTGCAGTAGACGACCGGGTGCGCGAACCCCGACCGGCGCCGCATCCTGGCCCAGCCGGGCGCTTCGGCGGGCGTGGCGTCGCCCGGCTCGACGTCGAGGACGTGCCCGTCGTTCGTCGACGCCTTCTTGACGATCCGCACCTTCAGCGCGTCGGGGAACAGCGCCCAGTCCGCCGTGCTCCACGGCGCGAGCCTGATCCGGTCGATGTACCCCGCCACGAGGACGGGCCGCCGGTCCTTCTTCAGGATGTTTCGCGCGGTGACCGCGTCGTACATGATACGCATCGGATCGCCCCGGAATCGTGGATCGGCGAATATCAGCGTATTCAGCATCACCCAAAACGAAAACCGTCGCCAGGGCGAATGGGGCGCCTTTTCGGGCAGGATCCACTTGCCCGAAAAGGCTTTCCGGGCTGCGGCCGGCCCCGGAAACAACCGGACCGGCCGCGGCGACCGCTCATTCTTCCCGCAGATTCTCCAGGCTCGCCGTCCGCCACAATGCGGGCAGTGTCAGCGCGGTGACGAGCAGTACCGCGGCGACCGCCGTCGCCGTCAGCACCGCGATGGCCGGCCCGTCGACGACCATCGGGCGGTGCACCACCAGGGTCAGGACCAGCCAGTCGAGCGCGAGGCCGGCCGGTACGGCGACGGCCACCGCGACCGTCACCGGGATCGCCAGCTGCCAGATCAGCGACCGCGCGAGCACTCCGCGTCCGACGCCGTTCGCGGTCAGCGCGGCGAGGCTGCGCCGCCGTTCCCGCAGCTGCTCCCACGCCGCGACCAGCAGGCTGCCCGCGACGAACAGCAGGACCAGGACCGAGCCGACCGACAAGGCCCGGGTGATGAGCGCGTAGGTGCTGTCGTGCTCGGTGCCGAGGGAGTACACGGTTCCGTTCCACCCCACCGTGTTCCGGACGTGCTCCACCAGGTCCGGGTCGGCGGCGGGGACGTCCGCGGCCAGGTTCAGCCCGACGCCGGACGCGGTCGCCATCGCGGCCGGGGTGACGAGCAGCACCGCCCCGGCGCCGCCGGAGCCGGCCACGAGCCGGACCGCCGGAACCGTCCACTGTGGAGGGACGGCCGCGCCGGCGCGCCGGGCCCCGGAGAACCACACGCGGTCGCCGGCCGCAGGCAGGTAGCCCCGGAACCCCGTGGCGTAGACGCCGCCGTCGCGGCAGTCCGCGAGCCCGGCCTGGGCCCGCAGGTCGGCGCACGTCCCGACGACGACCGTGGCCCGCTCCCCTTCGGCGTTCTCGATCAGGCCGTGGATCCGTACCGGCGCGTCGCGCTGCCCGGGCAGCGCGCGGAACGCGGCGGTGAACGCCTCGCCGTCGGCCCAGGTCGTGGCGAAGTAGCTCGCCAGCACCTTGACCTCCCGCGGTGGGGGCCGGTCGCTCTCGGTGCGGGCGTAGACACCTTGCAGCGCAATGGATCCGGCCAGCACGACGGCGACGCCGCTGACCAGGCGTGCGGCGGTCGCGCTGTCCAGCTGGAGCCGGCGGACGGCCAGCAGCCAGGCGGGCGAGCCGCCGTGCAGCCGGGCGGCGACGCGCTCGACGACCCAGGGCAGCACGAGGGGCACGGCCGCGAGGACGAGGACGACACCGGCGATCACGCCGGGGCTTTCGGCGTCGTCGGGACCGGTGAACAGCAGTGCCCCGCCGACGGCCGCGGGCAGGAGGCGCCACCCGAGCCGGCGCCGGATCCGCGCCCCGCGCCGCACGACGCCCAGTGGCTCGATGACGACCGTCCGCAGCGCGAACACCGCCGCCGCGCACGCGAGCACCGGCAGCACCAGCAGGGCGGGGACGCCGAGCCGCCAGTCGGGGACGACGTCGCTGCCGAAGAGGCCGCCACGGAAGGCGGTGACGGTGACCCGCGGGACGAGCACCCGGACGAGCTGGAACAGCGCCAGCCCGGCGAGCAGGCCGGCGAGCGAGCCGAGCATGGCCTCGCCGGCCGCGATCCGGCGCACCTGCCCGCGCTCGGCTCCGATGAGGCGCAGCGCGGCGAGCCGCCGGTCCCGGGCCGCCGCGGCGAGCCGGGTGCTGGTGACGACGAAGACGAACACCGGGACGAGGCAGGTCGTCGCGCCGACCACGACGAGCAGCAGTTCGAGCGAGGTGAGGGCGCGCCGGTGGGTGTCGGCGCCGAACCGGCTGACCGGCGAGGCGTCGGGCAGCTGCGCGACGGTGGCGGAGCCGACGTAGAAGAAGAGCTCGTGCGGGCCGGTGAGCCCGGCGTCGCCGATGGTGCCGATGACGCGCTGGGGGAACCGCGGGCGCAGCAGTTCGCCTTCCGGCGACCGCAGGAGGTCCGCGAGCGCCGGCGACAGGACGGCCTCCCCCGGCCCGGGCAGCCGGTCGACGCCGGGCGCGGCGGGCGGACGCGGCCCGCTGGGCTGCACGAGGTAGCCGCTGAGGCCCCGGCCGCGGTATTCGTCGGCGCGGGAAAGGGTGTGGACGGGATCGATACCCGGCGCGGCGGGCGCGAAGTCGGGCATGCGCGCACCGGCCCGGTCGTCCCGGGCGCCGATGAGGTGCGGGACGGAGGTCGCGGTGAGCAGGACGACCACGCCGAACCCGACCCCGGCGGCGGTGAGGGCGAGCCGCACGAGCGCGGTGCGCGCCCCGCCGCCGCCCAGGGCGAGCCGCATGCCGAGGAGGAGATCGGCGCTCCAGCGGCGGATCACCGGGCCACCTCGGAGAGATCGGGGCGGCGGGCGAGAGGGGTGGCCCGGCGACCGGGATGCGCGGCCAGGCGAGGCTCGAGTGGGCTCACCACGGCGACCGCGCCTCGAAGCCGCAGCCGGCGACCGCCACCGGGCACCCGCGACACCACCGCCGCACCCCGCACCCCGCCACCACCGCCGGGCACCCGCGACACCACCGCCGCACCCCGCACCCCGCCACCACCGACG